>JAFTYN010000099.1 GCA_017461465.1 Bacilli bacterium | reverse complement strand
CTATTAAAAATTTTGTTTCACCAACTGAACTTTATGACATTACTTATAAAATAGATGACAAAGTATATAGTGGTGAGTACTCATTTATGCTTATTTCAAATGCTAATAGAATAGCTGGAATAAATAATTTTTATAAAGAAGTAAAACTAGATGATGGTAAGTTTGAAGTACTTCTTTGTAATTTAACTAAAAAAGCAGATATTGTTAAAGCTTTAGGTATGATTGCTACATCTAATGTTTCTTCTGCGAAAGGTTTTGAATTTTTTAGACTCGATGAGTTAGAATTAAAGTTTAAAAATACACCTAAAAATGCATGGTGTATTGATGGAGAAAAATTAGATGATGATACAAAGACGTATAAAATAGAAATGGTAAAAAACTTTGCTATTTTAATGCCAAAGAAAAATGTAAAAAAATTATTTGTTAATAAATAAGATATATTAGGAGGTAACTATGAACTATCAATTAAAATTAGAAGAAATTATAAATAATTTAGATAATTGTGATACTAGGCCTAAGCTACTTTTACATGCTTGCTGCGCTCCCTGTTCTAGTTACTGTATTGAATATTTATCTAAATATTTTGATATAACTATTTATTATTACAATCCTAATATTGATACTAAAGAAGAATTTGATAAAAGAGTTAATGAACTAAATAAGTTTGTTAGTTCTTTTAAAGTTGATAATCCTGTTAAAATAGTGGTTGAAACTTATGATAATAGTGAGTTTGAAACAGCTATAAAAGGTAGAGAAGATGATTTAGAAGGATCTAATAGATGTTTTATTTGTTATGAATTAAGAATGGATAAAGCTGCTTTATATGCAAAAGAAAATAATTTTGATTATTTTACAACTACTTTATCTATTAGTCCTTATAAGAATGCTAATAAACTAAATGAGATTGGTGAAAAATTAGAAAAGAAATATGGAATCAAGTATTTATATGCTGATTTTAAAAAGAAGAATGGATATAGAAGAAGTATAGAATTATCTAAAGAATATGGACTTTATAGACAAGATTATTGTGGTTGTAAATATTCAAAGATAGCTAGAGATAAAAGAGAAGCATTAAAAAGAGAAAAATTAGTTAAAGATGTTAATAAAAAACAAAACGAAACTTTAATAAAAAAAGAGATGACTATATCTAAAAATGTTATTTTAAGTATATTAATATTTGCATTGGCATTTATTTTTACTAGAGATTTTCCAATAAGTAAGTATAGTAGTGAGTTAACTAATAGTTCTAATTCACATAATAAAATAGATAATACTATTACTGAAAATCTAATTCCAAATAATAATATTGAAAAATTAGTTATCGAAGAGAAAAAAGCTAATATTGATGAATTATATATTTATGGTCAAAGATTAAATATTAGAGGTAATATAGAATTATTATATGAAGACATAAAAGATGTTAATTTAAAAATTAAGGGTAAAGAAAATGAAATTGATATAGAGTTAAAATATGAATTAAGTGATAATAATATAAATTATTATATTGCTGATAAAATAAATAATGGTTTTGTTTTAGATAACCTTTTAATT
>JAFTYN010000098.1 GCA_017461465.1 Bacilli bacterium | reverse complement strand
GAAGATACTGTAAGAGGTGCAGCAAGAACATTTGGAATAAGTAAAAGTAGCGTACATAAAGATGTAAGTCAAAGACTGATTAATATAAATTATTCACTTGCTCTTGAAGTAAGAAAAATATTAGACAAAAATAAAGCAGAGCGACATATAAGAGGGGGAATGGCAACAAAAAGAAAATATAGTCATGAAAAAGAAATAAACAATTTAAATAAAAAGTTTTATGATAAGTAAAACCTTTGAAAGTGGCTATAAATTAATAATTTGTCATTTTGTTACACAAATGTAAAAATAATGTAATCTAAAAGATATGTATTAAATAAAAAGTTTGAAAGACTAGATACTCAATGGAAACCGAGCTTTTGACTCGTGTGTGGGCTTTTGACTTTTGCCCCTAATCGTGATATAAAATTCTCAAGTAAATCGAAAGAGAAGGTGATTGAAAATGGGAATTTATAGATCTGAAATTGCAGACTTAAGAAAAAACATTGGAGAAAACATAGGACAAAAAATTATTATAAAAGAGTCACCAGGTAAAAGAAGTAAACCACAAGAAAAGTCAGCTATAATTGAAAATGTTTATAATAGTTATTTTAGAGTAAAATTCGAAGAAGCCGACAGAGTTGGCTCATATAACTATACTGATTTATTTACAAGATCAGTTGAAGTTAGTATGTATAATGGAGAAAGCTATGAACCATTAGTTCAACCACAACTTGAAGTTAAAAAGACAAGAGTAACACCACAATCAATAATAGAGAATTCCTAATTTATTTTAGGAATTTTTTTGTTTTATCCTCATATAAATGTTATAAAAGATAACATTTAAGGAGGATTTTTTTATGGAAAAAAAGGTTGTTAAAACTGATAGAAAATATAAATCTAAGATAAAATATGTAGATTTAGTAGGGGATGTTATAGTACCAGATGTAAAACCAGATATTGTAAGAATCGCTTCAGTATCTTCAAATGTATATGTACAAAAAGAAGAAAAAGCAAGTAATAGATTAAGATTAGATGGTAAGGTAGATTCTTATATATCATACATATCAGATAATGAAGAAACAAGAAGTATAGAATCATCATTTAGTTTTGTAGAGCAAATAGAGTGTGAAGGATTAAAAGAAAATAGTAAAACAAAAATTGAAGTTATAATTGATTCTAGTGATGTGAAATTGCTTAACGAAAGAAAAGTACAAGTAAGAATAATGTTAAAAGTAATTGTTATATTTTTTGAAGAATATGATTTAGAACTTCCAGATTTTATGAATAATGATAATAAAGAGTTTTCAAATCTTGAAATGCTAGAATCTAAAATTAAGTTAAAGAATATATTTAAGAGTGCAAAAGGAAAATCAAACATAAAAGAGATAGTAGAATTAGATGATAAAGCTGAAATATCTGAGATTATTAAATTATCAAAAGAAATTGTAAATATTGAAAATAAAATAAGTATTAATAAAATACTTTCTAAAGCAGATATAAAATTAAAGATAATGTATCTAACCGAAAATGGAAATTTAAAAATAAAAGAAGTAAGTGTGCCAGCAATGACTTTTATTGATATAGAAGGAGTTAAAGAAGATTTATTAGTTGATGTAAATTATAAAATTAAAAATTTAAGTTTAAGACTGGATCAAGAAAAAAGAAATGTGGTAGAAATTATTTCTGAGATTGAAGTTGAATGTGAATGTTATAAGGAAGAGGAGATAATGCTTATTGAAGATATGTATTCGCTGGATAAGGATGTAACATTCTTAAAGAAAGAGATTAATGCTTTAGAATGCTGCGATAAAAGTTTAGATACAATAAGTGTATTTGAAAGAATTAAATTGGACGGATTAGCTAATATTCTTGATATAGATGCTAGAGTTAAAGATGTTAATGAAAATGGTGAAGGAAAGTTAGAATTAGAAATATTTTATGAAGTAGATAATAAACAAGTTTTAGAGGTAAAAAAAGAATTATTAGAATTTAGGATAAATACTGATAATAAAACTTTAGATATTGAAGAAGTAAGTTTTAATGTGTTAAATAAAAAATTCACACAAAATGAAGAATATGTGGATTGTGATATTACAATTGAAATTGTTTATAATAAATTTAAAGAAAGAGTTGTAAATATTTTAGATCAAATAGAAGTAAAAGATAAAGAAGATCATAATTCTATAATGTGCATGTATTTTATTAAACCGGAAGACACTCTTTGGAGTATTGCAAAACAATTTAATATAAAAAAAGACTTACTTATAAGAATAAATGAATTAGAAGATGAAAAACTTATTCCTGGTGAGAAACTATATATAATAAGATAATAAATAATCCAGTTGTTTTAGATGTTGTTTTTATAATACCTAAAATAACTGGATTTTTTGAATTTTTTTAGTGGAGGTGATACTGATTGATCATTTATATAAAAGGAAAAGAATTGATTTGGAAAAAATAAGAAAATTAAAGTCAATTAAAATATTATTATTGATTTTATTTGCATCTTGTATGATATCTTTGTTTTCTTTTCTTAAAGGAGCTTATCCTGTGTTTAAATCTTCGTGTGAAACAGCAGCATCGTCAAAAGGTGTAAAGATAATTAATGATGAAGTAAATAAAGTAATGAAAGATTTTACATATGATTCGATAATTAATATTGAAAAAGATGTAGAAGGAAATATTAGTTTAATTAAAGCAGATACAGTAAAAATTAATGAGATAACATCTAGAATTATATCTAATATTCAAAAAGAGTTTGATAAGATTCCAAGGATAACAGTATTTATAAATATGGGAACAGTAAGTGGAATAAGTGCACTTAATAATGTAAAACCAAAATTTGAAATAGAATTAGAAAGTGCTGGAACACTTGATTCTGATGTGAAAACCGAGTTTAAATCTGTTGGGATTAATCAGACACAGCATAAAATATATT
Source organism: Bacilli bacterium (assembly GCA_017461465.1). Classification (GTDB taxonomy): domain Bacteria; phylum Bacillota_I; class Bacilli_A; order RF39; family UBA660; genus RGIG4266. Next base: position 2,609 of record JAFTYN010000098.1, on the reverse strand, counting down.
TAGATTTGAAAGGAAAGATAGGAATTTTGACACCTATTTCTACATTTTCGAAAAATATTAATATGAGAGTGTTATTAATGGAAGCAGTAATAGTAGGAGATGTTCCGGATACTTATTATAATTTAGAAGGTATGACAGAACAATCGGAAACATTCAATTTTATAGAATAGGATAAAAGATGAAAGAGCTAGATAAATCTTTGAATGTAATATGTAAAAGACAGAAAAGAAGAGGCGAGATAAGTCTAAATAATTATGTTGAAGAAAAAAAGAAAAAAATGCGAAAAGGAAAAAATGAGAAGATAAGTAGAAACACGAATCTTCCTAAAAAGAAAATAGGGCGAGGGTCAGGTAATCATTTAGGATTAGTAATTGGTAACAAATCAAGAGAATTAATAAGACCGAGAATTCTAAAAAATATGATAAATTCAATTTGTTTTATTGATTTAATTAATTATTTATCTTTTTATATTCAGTGCAGTAAAGATAAAAGAAGTAAACTTATAAAAGAGGTTTTAGACAAACCAGAGTGTATTGATTCTCTTATTGTATATATGTATAAAGAAAATGTTTGTATGGATAATGGAGCATATAAAAAAATATTAGGATTTGTGAGAAATTTTAGAAATGATGTATTAAGCTTAGATGAATTTTTTATAATAAAGAAAACCAAATCGTTTACTAAAAAACATGCAAGAAATGAATTACTTCCTGAAAGTATGGAATATTTAAAAAAATTTGGTTATTTATAAAAAAGAAAGATGAATGTACTTTAATAGAGTAATTCATCTTCTTTTAATTACTTTTTTAAATATAGTGTTTTGATAAGTAAATAAAAACTAATAATAAAATTTATAATTTCGCTTAAGTATATTGAGATTATATAACCATATACCCCTAAATGAGGTACTACAAGATAAATAAAAGTAAGGCTTATAATTAAATCTAAAATATTAATAACCATTACGCCAACTTGTGCATCTAATCCACGAAGAACGCTATCTACTACTGTATCTATATAAATAAAAGTTGCTAAAGGTGCAAGGTACTTAATAAATATTGAACAAGCTGTATCTTTGTATAACCATAAACTTATTTTGTCAGAGAAAATAAATAAGATTGTAGATATAAAGATAGATACTGAAAATAATATAATCATCAAAATGTTGGTCATTTTTTTAGCTTTTTTATAATCACCTTTAGCATGATATCTTGCGAATTCAGGAATTAACATAGAGCTAAAGGATTTTACTAATATATCCGGAAAAGTAATTATTGGCATTGCTAAACCATTGATTATCCCATAATTAGATAATGCTTCTTTACAACTGGAACCACTTTTTTCTAAACTTGAAGGAATAATAAGTTGTTTTAAAGTGGTAAGGCCGGATCTTATATAAGAAGTTATTGCAACAGGAATTGAAATTCTTAGTATTTTGATAGTGTCTATGTAAGATGTATTGGAAGAGTTTACTATAGAGTTATTGTATAAGTTCGAACAATCTTTATTAAATTTAAAATATTTAAATTCATCAAATAAGAATACTATGTATATATAAATAAATGATACAAATTCAGAAAGTAAGTCTCCAAGTATTAGTGAAAAACAAGCATAGTTAAGGCCTTTTGGCAAGAAATGATTTATTAAGTATGCAGAGATTATAACTTTAAATGTATGCTCAATAAATTGACCTGAAGCGTTTTTATATATTCTTCTTACACCTGCAAAGTATCCACTAATTGCAGATGACATTGAAATTAAAGGTATAGCTAAACTGATTAAATGAATAATTGATTTATCTACTTTTGAATGCAAAAAAACTTTTATAATTAAATCACTATTAATCCATAAAAATGAGCTTGTTAAAAAGCTTGTTATTAATGTAATACTTATACATTTAATCATTATTGATGGTATATTATTAAGTTTGTTTTTGGCAATTTCTTCTGAAATTACTCTTGTAACAGCAAGGTTAATTCCAGATGTACCGCATTGTTATTGCAAACAGATAAACACTCATGACTAAATGATATATACCAAGATTATCGGGTCCGAATTTTTTGAGATATGTATGAAGTAAAATAAATATCTATTGCCCTAAATATAATTGAGAACAGCACGAGTGTAAATGTGTTAAATAAAAATGATTTAAACCTTTTCAAAATTTTCACCTATTAATAATAATGATTTTTATAAAGTATATGAGAAAGAAACAAAAATAATAATAAAAAATAAAAATCTTTTATATAAAATAAATATAGGGTTCAAGTTTATGAAAATAAAATCTGAGCCGTTTTTTTTGTTAGAATAAAGAAATTATCCTGCTTTGCACATTTTTAAAACATATGGGCGATTTCGTGGGAATTAAATAATGTAGGAAAAAATGATAAGAAATTAAAAAAGTATTGAATTATGAAAAGAAACGTTGTATATTGTGGCAATAATAAAATAGGAGGGAAAAACAGATGGAAGAATCGTCGCCCAATTATGATAAGTTGTATAAAAAGTATGAATGGCTTATTTTCAAGGTAATCAAAAAATTTTTTAGAAATTATGATGAATTAGTAGACATTTGCCATGAAGTTTGGATTGCTTATTATAAAGCAATT
>JAFTYN010000097.1 GCA_017461465.1 Bacilli bacterium | reverse complement strand
GGAACACTTCCAACAGGAGTAACAGTATCTTATACAAATAATAAAGGTACAAACGTTGGTGTATATGATGCAGTAGCAACATTTACAGGTAGTGGAAACTACACAGGTACAGCATCATTAGAAGCAACATTAACTATTACAGAAAAAACTTTATCTGAAGAAGATATTAATGGATTTACATTTAATGGATCTACAGTAACTTATAACGGTGAAGTTCATAGCTTAGCTGTAGCAGGATTACCAACAGGATTTGAAGTTACTTATGAAAATAATAATAAGAAAAATGTTGGAACTTATACAGTTGTAGCTACAATTACAGGTACTGATAATTATTCAGGAACTATTACAAAAGAAGCAACATTAGTAATTAATAAAGCTAGTGTTACTGTAACAGCTGATAGTAAACAATCAGTATTTGGTGAAGCTATTAAAGATTTAACTTATAAAGTTGCTGGAACAGTTTACGGTGAAGATGATTTAAATGTTGAATTAACTAAAGAAGAAGGAACTGCAGTTGGCGAATATGCAATTACAGTAACTGCTTCAAATAGTAATTATGATATTAAAACTATCAACGCTGTATATACTATTTCTCCAAAAACTTTAGTAAATGCAGATTTAGCAAATGCTAAATTAGAAGATTTAACAGTTGAATATGATGGTAATGCACATAGCTTAGAAGTTAAAAACTTACCAGAAGGATTCACTGCTACTTATAGTCAAAAAGATTTAGTAGATGCTGGTACTTATGAAATTACAGCAACAATTAATGGAAATGGTAATTATAGTGGTCAAGTAGAATTAACTGCTACACTTACAATTAATCCAAAAAAAGTAGCTGTAAATTGGACAAATACAACTTTTGAATATGACGGAAATAAACATATGCCAACTGCATCTGCAGAAATTGAAGTAGTTGTTAATGTAAAAGAAGGAACAGATGGAATTTCAGCTGGAACTCATACAGCAGTAGCAACTATGAAAAATGAAAATAAAAACTACAAATTAACAAATGCAGAAGTTAATTATACAATTACATCTAAAGATATTACTGAATTAACTCCAGAAGATATTAAAGATGTACTTGGATTATCAATCGCTAATAAAACTGTAACTTATAATGGCGAAGAACAATCATTAGTAGTAGATGGTACTGTTCCAACAGGTGTTACTGTTGATTATAACAATACTAACAAAGCTACAATGGCTGGAACTTATCCAGTAGTTGCAACTATTACAGGAACTGGTAACTATGCAGGTACTGTAACATTAAATGCAACATTAACAATTAATAAAGCTGCAATAAGTATAAAAGCAGAAGATAAAGAATTAACTTATGGAGATGCTGCTAAAGAATTAACTTATGCAGTAACTAGTGGAGAAATCTTTGGTTCAGATGATTTAAATATCAATTTAACTAGAGAAGATGCTACTAATAATAATGCTGGAACATACGAAATCGTAATTACAGCAGAAAATAGCAATTATGATATTACTTTAACAAATGGTACTTATACTATTAAGAAAGCTATCCCAGCTTATACTGTACCAACAGGATTAGTTGGTGAAGAAGATGTAACATTAGGTGAACTTACTTTACCAGAAGGATTTACTTATCAAGATAGTACAACAACACCACTTGTTCCAGGAACTCATATAGTAAAAGTGACTTATACTCCAGAAGATACAACTAATTATGAAGTTGTAACTGATATTGAAGTAGAAGTTGTAGTAAATGCAACATACTATACAATTAAGTTTGTTGATAAAGATGGCGCTACTATTTCAACACAAAGTATTAGAAAACGTGGTAGTGCTGTAGAACCAACTAATGTAGTTGAAGAATATGAAGCTAGTGGAAAGATTTATGTATTTAGTGGTTGGGTTGGTACATACACTAATGTAATGGCTGATGCTACTATTACTCCACTTTATATTGAAGCAGAAGCTAGTACAACTCATGTATACATTTTACCTGCTCATTATATTAGACCAGCTAATGGTGGTGGATATAATCCAAGCGACTATGAAGAAGCATTAGGTGGAGCTGAAGTAACAATCAATATAAGCGGTATTACTGAAGAACAGTCTCAAGCTATTAAAAATTTTAGATATGGTGATGAAGCAGTAATAGTTGCTGTAGGCGAAGAAAATGTTCAAAAATATTTATCATCTTCAACTAAAGAACAATTAGCTGAGATATCAACTGGTACTGATTCTAATGGTTCATATGTAATTGAATGGTATGTACTTAAATATGAATCAGATGGATGGCATTTAGATGGTCAAAAGGTTTATGATGTAACTACAGTTACTGCAAATATTGAAAATATATGGTTTAATAAATATATTAACTTTACTTTCAATAATGCTGTTTACAATGTTAGTATAACTGTAGATGGTGAAGCACAAACTGTATCTAACAATTCAGGATCATCTAAAAAATCTTATAAATATGGAATTGATTATTCTAAATCTTCAGTAGAGAGAACAATAGTTCTTAAATACACAGTTAAAGGTGTTGAATATACTAAGACATATTCTTTAGTAGGTACTACATTAACTGAAAAATAAGAGAAAGTTCGAAAGAACTTTCTTTTTTTTATTTATCTATGCTAAAATATACTTGTAAAGGTAGATGATAACATGGAAGAAAATGTAGAACTTACATTAGAAGAGTACTTTAGAGAAACAATGAGTAAAGTAGTCGAAGCATCTAAGACAGTAAATGAATTTCATAATTCTAATAATGAAATTGTTAGACTTCTTACTACTTTCTTTGATGATTTACCAAAAAAAATAGATACTAGTAAAAAAATAGTATCTTTTGACAATCCTATTGAAAGAATTTTATACATGAGAAGTAATCCTAAAGTTGATGCTATTATTGTAGATTTTCCTCTGCATTTAGCATATTATTTTTTAGGGCTTGCTTATTTTAATGATGGTATATATGATGAAGCTTTAGATAACTTTAATTTAGCAACTAACACTAATAATTATTATGTTGATGCTATTGTTAAAGCTAGCAAATGCTATGAAAAAATGAAAGATCTAGATGCTATGTATAAATACTTGATAGATTCGCATAAATATTTTTATAGTACTGAAGCATTAGCGAGGTACTATACTTTATTAGGTGATTATTTCTATGCAACTAGAAGCTATGAAAGCGCTAATAGACTTTATTCGTGCAGTGAATACTATAATTCAAGTGGTTATAATCAACAACAGCTTACTAATATTGCAAAATCTTTAGGTAGACTATTAGTTGTTAATACTGAAAAAGAAGTAATAGAGTTTTTAAAAGAAAAAGCTATTCCTATAGCAGTAGATAAAGATATCTTAAATAATTTAATATTTATCTATAAGCAACCTGTTAAAATGGATTTGCATCGTAAAATTAAAAATCAAAGTAGAATATATTTATATGGTTTAACTAAAAATGAAGTTTTCGCACCATCTAATTATATTAGAAATGATGAGGTTGGTTTTATATTAGAAATACCTGAAACTTGGCAAGTTGTAAATAGAAATGAATATAATAAAACTAGTACTAATGCTAATACATTATTTATTATTAAGCCAGATAACAATATTACTATAAATATTAATAATTTAGGAGAAGCATCAGAAAAAGAATTTAAAAGTACTTATCTTAAATATAAGGCTGAATATTTAAATAATGGCTTTAGTGTCGATAACGAAAGTGTTGTAAAGATAAATGGTATTAGTTATATTCAAATGTTTGCATCAAGAGATTTACTTAATGAAAAAATGATTACTATGCATAATTATGTCTATATTAATGGAAATATCATTGATTTTGACATACCTGTAAATGTTAGTACTGTAGATCCAATTTTGCTTTCAAAAGATAAAAACGTTATTAGGCTTAATAATGTAATGGGGACACTACAAATAATTAAAAAGAATAGTGATAAAGAGGAAGAGTTTACATTTTTTTAACATCTTCCTTTTTTTTATTTTATTATTATGCTATAATTTAATTAAGAATAGAGATGAATATGGAGGGCGTATGATTAGGGATATAGATCATTAATGGAAATCTTAATAGCAATTTTATTAATAATTCTTATAATTATTTTAATTATTATTTCTATTGTAGTTTCTAAAATTAAAAGATTTACTGAAAGAACTTATGGTATTTCGAATCTTGAACAATTAGAAGGTCTTATTGAATTAAGTGAAATCGAGGAGGCTAATACTCCTAAATCTATAACAGGAATGGAATCTATTTATTTACCAAAAATAGAAAAGGATTTTCCTGAACTTAATATTAATGAGTTAAAAAGAATCAGTGAAAAATTCATTATTGAATATTTAGAGTCTTGCGATAGTAATAAAATAATTAGTGATGTTAATTATATGAGTGATAAGGTTATAACACTTTTTAAAACAAAAATAGAAGATACAAAACAAAATGATATTCATTTCGATTCAATTAAAGTTCATCGTACTGTTTTAGGGAGTTATGAAAAAAAAGAAGGTAAAGCTACTATTATCTTTAATTCTTCTTTAGAGTACTTTACTACTGGTACTGATGGAGTTCGTAAGAAAGTGCAGGACAGGATTAAAACAGAATTTATTTATATTATTGATAATAAAAAAGTTGGTAATGTAAAGAAATCAGTTGGCTTAAATTGTCCTAATTGTGGAGCACCAATCAAAAAAGTTGGTCATAAAACCTGTGACTATTGTGGTGCTGGTGTTGTTGATATTGTAAAGAAGAATTGGATTCTTAATAATTTAACACAATATTAAAAGAAAGAGGTATATTTATATGGGTTTAATTAAAGCAGCTACAAGTGCAATATCAAGTGGATTTGGAGATCAGTTCAAGGAGTTCGTTTCTTGTCCTACAGTTGATAATAATGTAATTATTCAACGTGGTGAAGTATCTCATGGTGATGGTAATAAAAATCCAAGTGATGGTGTAATCAGTAATGGTAGTGGAATTGCAGTACCTGAAGGTATGGCAATGATGATTGTGGAAAATGGTAAAATTGTTGAATTTTCTGCAGAACCAGGTACTTTTACTTGGGATTCTAGTAGTGAACCAAGTATTTTCTATGGTTCATTAGGTACTAATATTCTTGAAAGTATTAAGACTATTGGTCAACGTATAACTTTTGGTGGACAAACAGCAAAAGATCAAAGAGTTTACTATATTAATATTAAAAATATAATGGGTAATACATTTGGTTCATCTCAACCTGAAACAATTTTTGACCCAGTATATAATAGTGTTGAAATCACTTATAATGGAGAATATGCTATAAAAGTAGTAGATCCAGTTGTTTTAGTAAATAATGTTATTGGTGCTAATCCAAAAGATACTTTAACATATGATGATATTTTCAAAAACGATGCTGGTGGAATGAATCAGTTAAAATCTAAATTCGCTCAAAAAGTAAGTGAAGCTATTTCTACAATTATGACTATGCATAATGTTTCATTTAATAGAATTCAAATGTATAAGTCTGATGTTACTGAACAAATGGGAAAACTATTAAATGATGAATGGGGTTCTAAATATGGTATTAATGTTGTTGATGTAGCATTAAGAATCAATGCATCTGAAGAATCAAGAAAAATCGTTCAAGAAATGGATAGAAAAGTTGCTGAAACTACTCGTATGGGTAAAGCTTACAGCGACAACTTAACTGGTACAATGGCTGCTGCTAGTGGTGAAGCTATGAAAGGTGCTGCTACTAATGAAGCAGGTGCTATGATGGGATTCATGGGCATGGGAATGGCTCAAGCTCAAGGAAATAATATGCTTGGTGCAGTTGCTAATATGAATGGTGGAGCAGCAAGTGAATCTCCAGTTGAAACTGAAATGCCAAAACCAGGTAGTATTTTTGGTGCTACTGAAGCTCCAAAAGCAGAAGAACCAACTGCTATGGCTTTCTGCCCAGATTGTGGTGCAAAAAAAGTTGGTAAATTCTGTACACAATGTGGTAGAAAATTAGGTGAATAAAAGAAGGTTATACCTTCTTTTTTTATGTTTATTTATAACAGCAAATATGTTATAATTATAATGGTGATACTATGAAAATGATTTCTAAAAATGCTGAAACAATTGTATTATTATGTATTATTTTCTATATATTTTTTTCTTTGGTAGTTTTATATGAAACCAAGATAAATACGTTAGAATTCGATATTCAAAAGTATAATGATGATATAGAAGAAACAAATGATAATTATTTTGAGGATGAAAATAATTTATATAGTATAAATGTAGAATATATTGAAAAGATTAATAATGAATATATTAAAGTTAAATATAATGAGTATATTGATGTTATTAAACTAGATACTAGTTTAGTTAATACTTTAACTTTAAATACAAATTATAATATAGTACTTGTTAAAACTAGTAATAAAATGTATAATATACATGATTTAGCGGGAGTAATAGAAAATAATAAAGTTAAATCAATAGTAAGAAGGTGAGTTATGTCAAAAACTGATAAAGCTGAAATAAGTGAATTAGCAAAATTAATGTTTACTTTTAAGGATTCGGTAAGTCCTGAAGAACAAGAATATTACTTAAAATTGCTAGGATTATGTAAAGAAATAAAAGATTCTTTTTATCCAGTAGATGGAAATTCAAAGACTAGCATTCTTGACATGAGATTTACTCGTAAAGTAGATCATTGTAATGAAGAATACATTTACATGAGTGGATTTGCATATATAAATGATGAAAATAGATGTATTTCAGGTGAAATATTTAATGACGGTAATAGAATACTTCTTGATATTTTAGTTGAAAGACTAGGTGAGGTAGAAGGCACAAAATCATATCGTGTTTTAGAAGAGTTCAGAAAAAATAAAAAATCATATACTCATCATACTTATTATGATGGAAAACACGAAAAGGAAATGTTTGATTTAGAATTTAATAAAGTTAAAACTAGATAGAATATTTAAACAATTAGTAAGGCGCTAATTGTTTTTTTATATGTATTTTGATATTATGTTATTAGAATAGGAATGGTTAACATGAGAAAAGATAGTATTATAAAAAAAATATGTAGTATGCATAAACTAGGAAGTATCATATCTTATGAAAAAGAAAATAGTAG
>JAFTYN010000096.1 GCA_017461465.1 Bacilli bacterium | reverse complement strand
CTGAAATTAAAAGATTATTGGAACTTGGAAAAGTAGCTAAAACTTTAGAAGAGCAAGAATATGTTGAACAAAACCTTGCTTTATATAAAGATTCAGTAGTTGCTTTACCAAAAGTAGATGCTCAAAGAAGATTATCTATTCCTAAGGAAGTAGTTGAAGAATTAAAATTACAAGGACATGTATATGTAGTTGGTGCCTTTGATTCAGTGGAAATTTATCCTAGTAGAGAAGCATATGAAGCAACTTTAAAACAAAAGAAACTGAAATAGTTTCTTTTTTGTGGTATTATAATATTTAGAAGGTGATTAATATGCTAGTTTTTCTTAAAAAAAATAGAATAAAAAAGATATTAAGAAAACAAAATGATAAATATAGAAGTTCATATAGTCATTTATGTTATTCTAAATTAGATAGTAAACTTGATTATGTTGCAGTATTGAGTATGAATTTAAGAAAAAAATGTGATAAGAATGATGGATTTAATAAACTTAATTTTGAAGAAAAAGTAGTATGTTTAAATTATTCTTTTGTAAATGAAATATGTACATATGGATTAATTGATTATTTATATGGAAAGCAGGCTAATTACTATCAGGAACTAGTTTTATCACTTCATGAAGTAGGAGCATATGAACTTGAAAATTTACTTAAAGCTACAGTCGAGTTATTAAGAGGAGAACTTCCTACAGTACAATCAAAAAGAAGAAATGTACTTAATAAAGTAATAAGCGATTATAATATTAATTTATTAAATGAAATAGAAAAAACAATGTTTTTATATTTGGAAGATTTACTTTATTTGATATATAATTATGTAAATATTAATGGAAATAAATTTAACTAATGTTGACATAAACATAATTTAAAATATATAATATAATTGACTTTTATTAAGAATGAGGGAGAGGGTTAGCTCTAAGAACTCATACCAACCTACAGATGCAAGGTGGTAATGCTAACAACGATGAAAGAGATTTTATGCTAAATTAAAACTCTTTCGGGAGTTTTTTTCTTTATAAAAGTGAAGGAGGAGTTTTATGAAATATTATTTTACAAGTGAATCTGTTACTGAAGGTCATCCGGATAAGATATGTGATAAGATTAGTGATAAGATTCTTGATTATGCTTTAAAGTATGATAAGGATAGTAAAATGGCTGTTGAAGCCACTATTAAAGATGATTTAGTCTTGGTATATGGGGAAGCTAAAACCAAGGCTAATATTGATTATGAAAAGCTTGCTAAGGAAGTATTAAAAGATATTGGATATAATGAAAACTATAATATTATTGTTAAGGTAAGTGAACAATCTAGTGAAATAAATAATGCTGTTGCTAAAAAAAGAATATGTGCTGGTGATCAAGGGATTATGTTTGGATATGCAACAAATGAAACAAAAGAACTAATGCCACTACCAATAATGCTTGCAAATAAACTAGCAAAAAGATTAACTGATGTTAGAAAAAATGATGAAAATACCTTCTTAAAACCGGATGGTAAAACAGCTGTTACGGTTTTATATGAAGATGATAAACCTATCATGGTAGATACTATTATTATTGCTGCTTCACATACTGAAGATGTTTCAAAAGAAAAATTAGATAGTTATATAATTGAAAACGTTATTAATAAAGTTATTCCAAATGAATTTCTAAGAAAAGAAACAAAAATACTAATAAATACTAGTGGTAAATTTACTATATGTGGTTCTTTTGGTGATAGTGGTACTACTGGCAGAAAAATAATATGTGATACATATGGTGGTATGGGAAGAGTAGGTGGAGGATGTTTTAGTAGTAAAGATCCATCTAAAGTTGATAGAAGTGGTGCTTATTATGCTAGATATGTTGCTAAAAATATAGTTCATCATGACTTAGCAGATAAATGTGAGATAGAAGTAGCATATGCAATAGGTATGGAAAAACCAATATCAGTATACATTAATACATTTAATACTAATAAAGTTAGTATGGAAGAAATATATAAATATGTAGATACTAACTTTGATTTTAGTGTTCAAAATATTATAGATGAACTTGATTTATTAAATGTTAATTACTATGATTTAGCGGCATATGGTCATTTTGGAAGAGAAGAGTATCCATGGGAAAGGATTAAATAAGATGAATAATTTATCGAAGTACTGGGATAATATCCATTTAAATTATAAATCTAGTTATGATAACTGGATGGATAAATATTTAGACGATATAAAAAAAGACTTTAAAATCATTGAACTTGGATGTGGTAGAGCCTACAATAGTATATATTTACTTGAAAATGGATATAATGTAATTGCTTGTGATTTTTCAAAAGAAGTAATTAGCATTTTAAATAAAGAATTACCAAGTCTTAAAACCAAAGTATTTGATATGACTGATAAATTTCCTTTTAATGATAGTTCTTTTGATATTGTTATAGCAGATTTGTGTTTACATTATTTTGATGAAAAACAAACGATAAATATTTTAGAAGAAATAAAAAGAATATTAAAACCTAATGGCTATATGATTGGAAGAGTTAATTCAAGTAATGATAAATTTCATATTCCAGAACAAGCTGAAAAAATAGAAACTAATTTTTACTATGATGGTAAGATATATAAAAGATTTTTTGAATCAAAAGATTTTGAAACCTTTTTCAAAGATTTTAAGATAATTAACTTAGAAGAAAAGGTTATGGATAGATATGAAAAAACAAAAATTTTGTGGGAATTTAAAATAAAAAAGGTATAGATTTCTATACCTTTTTTATATGTTTTTATTATAATTAGTGTTATATATAAAATTAATAAGTAGTCCTATAACAAGTCCTAATGAAATAGTTGTTAAGCATACCACAGATGCATTTTTTAAATCAAAACCAAATAATAATATAATTCCAAGTAAATAACCAAAGATACTTCCAAGTGCTACACCATGTTTAACACACATTTTCTTTTGTTTAAGCATATGTAAACCTCCTTTATTCTTATATAGATTATATCATAAAAATAAAAAAAGTAATATATTAATCACTTTTTTCACTAATAACATTTATTCCATGTTTTATAAATAATAAAGTAGTTATGATAGAACATTTATTAATAAATTCTTTGTAATCATTTTTTATTTCTTCAATTTTTAAATAATATTTATCTAGATCTTCTTTATTTTTTAGAATATTTTCACTACGTTTTTTTAATGTTTTAATTATTTTATTTAAACTTTTTTCTTTCTTTTCAATTTCTAGCTTTAGTTTATTTTTATCATTTAATAGTTTTAAAGCATTTTTATCAAGTTTTTTGAAAAAGTGTTCATATGCATGGAAAACCAAGTCTAAATTTATTATTTCTGTTTTATATAATAAATCATTTTCAAAATTAATGGTCTTTTTATAAGTTTCTCCATATATATAACTATCTAATTTGTCGATGTATTTTTTTATATGATTGATTAACTTATCATCAACTTCACCATTAAAAAGTTCATTAGTAAAAGATTCTAACTTCTTCAAGTTAATAACATAATTATATCTAATCATT
>JAFTYN010000095.1 GCA_017461465.1 Bacilli bacterium | reverse complement strand
TCTATATTAGACTGTACATTTATATTTATTATAAGTTCAATTGGTTTATATTTTGCTGGTTTAAAAGCACCATTACTATTTGGACTATTCTGCGGTATAACAAATATTATTCCATATGCAGGACCATATATAGGTGGTATTCCAGCAGTATTAGTAGGATTCTCTCAAGGAATAACAACTGGTATATTAACACTAATAGTACTTTGTGTTATTCAATTCTTAGAAGGTAACTTCTTACAACCAGTTATATTATCAAAAACAACTAAGTTACATCCAGTTACTATAATATTAGGACTTTTAATATTTGGTAATCTATGGGGAATACTAGGAATGATTATATCAACACCACTTTTAGCAGCTTCTAAAGCAATTATATTGTTTTTTGATGAAAAGTATGATATATTAGATTTCAATTAAATCAATGACGAAGAAAAGTAAGTATAATTTATTTAGTAGAGACTTAATGGTTGGTGAAAATTAAGATTTAAATATACTGAAAGCTACTTCTAAGAGCATTTAAAAAATGCCGGGAATTCCCGTTATCAAAATTAAGAAAAAAGTAGGATGGTACCACGGCTCTTTCGTTCCTAGAAAGACTCGTGGTTTTTCTTTACTTTAAAGGAGGTAATATGAACTTTACTAGAAAAAATCCTGTTATTTATGTATTAAGTGGTAAAGCAGGTAATGGAAAAAATAAAATTGCAGAATTAATAAAAGATATTTATGAAGAAAAAGGTGCTAAGACTATTAATCTCGCGTACGCTTCATATTTAAAAGAATATGCTAAAAATATATTAGCTTGGGATGGATCTGAAGAAACAAAACCAAGAGAGTTCTTACAAGAAATAGGTATTAGTTTAATTAAAAATAATATAGATGCAAATATGCTTATTAATAGAACACTTGAAGATATAGAAGTATATTCATATTTTTATGATGTAATTACTATATCAGATGCTAGATTTACTGATGAAATAGAAGAAGTTAGAAAGAACTTTAAGAATGTTATAGTAATCCATGTATTTGGAAAAGAAAATAACTTAACAGATGAACAAAGAAAACATATTACAGAAACAGCTCTAGATAGTTATAATGATTATGACTATGAAATAGATAATAGTAAATCATTAGAAGAACTAAAAAATAATATAGAAAGAATAATAGAAGAGGTAGAAAATTATGAATAAAATAGTTGCAATAGATGGTCCAGCTGGAAGCGGTAAAGGAACGCTTGCAAGCATTGTATCTAAAGCTTGTAATTTAGTTAATATTGATACAGGAGCAACATATAGATGTGTAGCATTAAAAGCTTTAAGAAATAACTTAAAAGTAGAAGATAAAGAAGAAATAATTAAATTATCAGAAAATATTAATGTGGAATTCGGCTTAGATGGAAAAGTATTCTTAGATGGAGAAGATGTAACAGATTTAATAAGAAGTAAAGAAGTTACAACTATTGTATCTCCTATATCTAGTATTGTAGAAGTAAGAAAGAATATGGTAGAGCTTCAAAGAAGATTAGCAAATAATAATGATGTTATTATGGAAGGAAGAGATATTACAACAGTAGTATTTCCAGAAGCTCAGTATAAGTTTTATTTAGATGCAACTTTAGAAGAAAGAGCAAATAGAAGATTTAAACAAAATAAAGATAAAGGGATAGATATGTCATATGAAGAAATATATGAAAATATAAAAGCTCGTGATTATAATGATATGCATAAAGAAGTTGGTTCTTTAATGCGTACAGATGATCAAATATATATTGATTCAACTAATATGACAATCGATGAAGTAGCAGACAAAGTTATAAAGATTGTTAAAGGAGAAGATTAAAATGAATTTAAAAGATTTATATATAAACTTTTTTATAAGTAAAAATCATAAACAAATACCAAGTGCTCCAGTAGTACCTGAAAATGACCCATCTGTACTTTTTAATACAGCTGGTATGCAACCATTAATACCTTATTTAATGGGACAAACTCATCCATATGGGACTAGATTATGTGATTATCAAAAATGTATTAGAACTAATGACTTAGATGAAGTAGGAGATACAACACATCATACATTCTTTGAAATGCTAGGAAACTGGAGTTTAGGAGATTACTTTAAAGATGAAAGTATTGAGTGGAGTTTTGAATTTTTAACAAAACACTTAAATATACCAGTAGAAAGATTAGCAGTAACAGTATTTAAAGGTAATGATATAATTCCATTTGATGAAGTTAGTTATAATAAATGGCTTAGTTTAGGAATTAAAGAAGAAAGAATAGCTAGAACAGTAGAAGATAACTTCTGGATAGCAGGAGAAACAGGACCATGTGGACCAGATACAGAAATATTCTACTGGAGAAGTGAAGATGAAATACCAGAACATTTTGATACAGAAGATAATAGATGGGTAGAAATTTGGAATAATGTATTCATGCAATATTATAAAGGTAAAGATGGTAATGTTACTGAACTACCTAAAAAGAACGTAGATACAGGTATGGGTGTAGAAAGAACAACTGCTATACTAGAAGGAGTTAATGATAACTATGAATCTAGTATATGGAAAGATGTAATAGCTTTAATATCTGAAATATCTAATACTAAATATGAAGATAATAAAGTAAGTATGAGAATTATAGCAGATCACTTAAGAACAGCAGTATTTATATCTGCTGATCCAGCAGGAATAAAACCAAGTAATACAGATCAAGGTTATATTCTAAGAAGATTAATAAGAAGAGCTATAAGACATGCTAAAGCATTAAATATAGATATTAATAGTGATTGGGAACAAAGAATTGCTAAATTAATTTTAGAAAAATATAAAACATATTATAAAGAATTAGAAATAAATGAAAATGTTGTATATGAAGTTTTAGCAAATGAAAAAACTAAATTTAATAGAACATTAGAAAAAGGATTAAGAGAATTTGAAAAAGTAACTAAGGATGGTAATGACATAGATGCTACTATAGCATTCCGTTTATTTGATACTTATGGATTCCCATTAGAACTTACTGAAGAACTTGCTTCTGAAAGAAACTTAAAAGTAGATTCAGAAGGATTTAAAGTTAAGTTTAAAGAACATCAAGAAAAATCAAGAACAGCTTCAGCTGGTAAATTTAAAGGTGGTTTAGCAGGAGATGGTGAAATAGAAACTAAATACCATACTGCAACACACTTACTTAATGCAGCATTAAAAGAAGTTGTTAATAAAGATGTACACCAAAAAGGATCTAATATTACTAGTGAAAGAATGAGATTTGACTTTAGCTGTGATCATAAATTAACAGAAGAAGAAAAAGAAAAAGCAGAAGAACTAGTAAATAAATGGATTAAAGAAGGTTTAGAAGTTACTAAAGAAGAAATGAGTAAAGAAGATGCTATTAAATCAGGAGCAGAATGTATGTTTATAGAAAAATACCCTGATGTAGTAACAGTATACTCAATTGGTAATATTTCTAAAGAATTATGTGGAGGACCACATGTAAGTAATACTAGTGAACTAGGAGAATTTAAAATAACTAAAGAAGAAGCTTCTTCAGCAGGCGTAAGAAGAATTAAAGCTATATTAAAATAGAAACTTAGAAATAAGTTTCTTTTTTATGATATAATAAAAATAATAAGGAGTGATAAGATGAATAATAACCAAAATAATACAACAAAACTTCCTACATGGGCTTTAGTATTAATGATTCTTCAGGTAACATTACCAGTTTTAATTGTTATAGCTGTAGTTTCATTAACATTCTTAAGCCTTAATGTAGTTAAAGGAACAGTATCAAAAGTAGATGAAACTAATGTAAGAATGTATGCACAATTTCTAGAAACTGAATATAGAGAAGAACTATATATGTCAGATTATGTATACTGGGTAGATAAGTATGATAATGAAATTGATTTTGATCTAGCACCATATGATTATACATATGATGTAGAGTGTGAAGAAGGATATTTTGATGATTATGGAAGTGTAACATTATATGAATGCTCTTATAGTTATAATGAAGAAGAATATGATTATATAGATGGTGAAGTAAGAGAAAGTTATAGATAATATATTTATAATAATAAAGTGAATTTAAAAAGATAAAACTCTAGACATTACGTTATAGAGTTTTTTTGTGCAATAAAATAAGGATTTCGTACAAATATATGGGGATTTAAAGCAAAAATACAAAATTTGATGTATTTTATGTTAGAATTATATCAATTGAAGTTAGATGTGAGATGATTAATGTGAAAGATAATATCTTTAAAAATGAAATAGAAAAATTGAATGGACTTGATAGAGAGTTTAATTCTTTTTTTGACCATGAAGATTTTGTTGATTATGACGAAATAAAGGAAAAAACTAAAAAAATATTACCGGATATACTAAGATTTAGATTAAAATATTTGCTTTATTATTCTGACTATAAAAAGTATTTGGACATTTATGAAGAAAAAAATAATAAATTTCGCAATGTAGAAAAATATGTTGAAGATTATAATAAAGTTGTTTTTGAAAAATTAGCCAATCAATTTAGAGAAGCATGTGGTTTAGTAGAAAATAAAGAATTAGATAATCAACAAATTGAATCGATTGTTAGAAAAAATAAAAATCAATTAGTAATAGCAGGAGCTGGATCTGGAAAAACAACAACAATAGTGGGAAAAGTTAAATATTTATTAAAAACTAATCAAGTTAATCCTGAAGATATATTACTTTTATCTTTTACTAATGCATCTGCTAGTGAAATGAAAGAAAGAATAAAGGCTGAAACAAATGTTAATCTAGATGTTTTTACATTTCATAAACTTGGTTTAGAAATTATTAAAAATAGTCAAAAGAATAGTGCAAATATTTTTAATAAAGATTTATATAGTACGGTAAAGAAAATACTTAATAGTAAACTATCAGACCCTATTTATTTTGAAAAACTCATTTATTTCATGGGAACTGCTCGATTTGATATCAAAGATGAATTTGAATTTAAAAATGAAATAGAGTATAAAGAATATTTATCAAATAATGAACCAATAACTTTAAAAGGTGAAAAAGTAAAAAGCTATGGAGAATTAGAGATAGCTAACTATTTATTTTCTAACAATATCGAATATGAGTATGAAAAAGAATATAAGATAGATACATCAACTTTTGAATATAGTCAGTATGTACCTGATTTTTACTTGCCAGAATATGATATATATATTGAATACTTTGGAATTGATAGAAATAACAATGTAGCACCATACTTTAAATCAAGAAATGGAAAGAGTGCTAGTGAAATATATAATGATTCAATAAAGTGGAAAAGAAAAACTCATTTGCAAAATAAAACTAATTTAATTGAAACTTTTTATTATGAGTATAAAGAAAATAAATTATTAGAAAATTTGGAAAAAGAATTAAAAAAATATAAAGTTAAGATTGAACCTAAAACTAATGAAGAAATATGGAAAAAAATTAATGAAGAAAATTCCGGTTTATTTAGTGAAGTTTGTAGAGTTTTTGAAACAATAATTAATTTAATTAAGAGTAATGATTATTCATTTGAATATTTATATTCATTAGATAAAGTGAAAAACTCAAGATTAAACTTATTGACACTTAATTTAGTAGAGCCTATTTTTGATATATATCAAAGTACGTTAAAAGAACATAATATGATAGATTTTAATGACATGATAAATATGGCTACTTCATATGTAGAAGAAAATAAATATATTCATAATTATAAGTATGTTATAGTAGATGAATATCAAGATATTTCAAATGCAAGATATAGATTATTATTTGCATTAAGAAAGCAAAAAGATTTTAAATTATTTTGTGTCGGAGACGATTGGCAAAGTATTTATAGATTTAATGGTAGTGATATTGATTTAATAACTAATTTCGAAAAATATTGGGGAAAGACATATATAAGTTATATTGAAAAAACATATAGATTTACATCTATGATGTCTAAATTAAGTGGAGATTTTATAATGAAAAATCCTCATCAATATAGAAAGAAAATAGATGCTAAAACAAGTGAAGATTTTGCAATTAGTTTTATTAATGGATATACTGAGAAAAATTGTGTTGATTTTTTAGGAGATAAACTTTATGGATTAGAAAAAAATAGTACTATATATTTTTTAGGAAGATATTCATTTGATGTTGATATTTTTAAAAATAATCTGGATTATGTACTTCATTATAATGCAGCTGAAAATTTAACAGATATCATTTTTAATAAAAGAAAAGACTTAAAAATAAAATTTGTTACTATACATAAATCAAAAGGCCTTCAAGCTGATTATGTGGTTATATTAAATAATAAAAATAGAGGAATGGGTTTTCCAAGTAAGATAAATGATTTACCATTAATTGAACTTTTATTAGCAAGTGGTATAGATGATTTCAAATATTCTGAAGAAAGAAGATTATTTTATGTTGCATTAACAAGATCTAAAAAGAAAACATTTTTATTAACGATTGAGAATAACAAGTCTTGTTTCATAACAGAATTAGAAGAAGATTATAAAGAAATGATGAAGTATGATAGAGAAATAAAAGAAAGTATTTATAAATGTCCAGAATGCGGAGGTAGATTAGTATCTAGAAAAAGTAAATATGGACCATTTCTAGGATGCAGTAATTATCCTAATTGCAGATATACGAAGAAATATTAACTTCCTCCTGAAGAAGATGTTATCAAAGGCATTTTCATTTTTTGTGTCGTAAAATAAGGGTAAAATCAAAAAAATAAGAAAAAAATATGATATAATTATAATTAGAATTTATCTTGGAAGTAGGAGGTAGTTGTAGTGAAAGTAATTGATAATAAATTTGAAAAATTAGGAGAAGATTTAAAAGCAGAAATAAAGGATAATACAAAAATTCAAATATGCGCATCAGTATTTTCAATGTATGGATTTGAGGCGCTAAAAAAAGAATTGAATAAAATAGATTCATTACAATTTATTTTTACTGATCCTACATTTGTTAAAAATGTTTCGAACAGCAAAGAAACTCGAGAATTTGAAATCAATTCATATAGAAGAGAAAAATCCATAAATGGTTCTGAATTTGAGGTTAAATTGAAAAACGAACTTAATGGTAAAGCTATAGCACAAGAGTGTGCAGAATGGATAAGAAAAAAAGTAGAATTTAAATCAAATATTGATAGTAAATCTATACAAAATTTTATTAATGTTGTTAACAATACCAACAATATAACTTATACAAATATAACTGAGTTTTCTTCAGTTGGATTAGGTTATGAAAAAGATGATTCAATATTTATGCCAGTTATTAAATTAGATAATAATGTAGACGAAACAAGAAAATTTGTTAATTCATTTAACGAAATGTGGAATGATGAAATTCAGTTAAAAAATATTACTGATGAAGTAATAGATTTTATGTCAAATTTATATAAAGAAAATTCTCCTGAATTTGTTTATTATGTCACTTTATATAATATATTTACAGAATTCTTAGAAGATATATCTGAAGATGAACTTGCGAATGAAAAGACAGGGTTTAAAGAATCTAAAATTTGGAATTCTTTATATGAGTTTCAAAAAGATGCTGTATTAGGTATTATAAATAAACTAGAAAGACATAACGGTTGTATATTAGCAGATAGTGTTGGTTTAGGTAAAACATATACTGCTTTAGCTGTTATTAAATACTATCAAGAAAGAAATAAAAGTATATTAGTATTATGTCCTAAAAAGTTATCTGAAAACTGGAATACTTTTATAAAGAATTATAAAGATAATCCACTACAAGAAGATAGATTTAATTATGACGTATTATTCCATACGGATTTATCAAGAACTCATGGAGATTCTAACGGAATGGATTTATCAAGAGTTAATTGGGGTAATTATGATTTAGTTGTTATTGATGAATCACATAACTTTAGAAATAATAGTGCAAGAAATGATAGAGAAACAAGATATGATAAATTAATGAATCAAGTTATGAAAGCAGGGGTAAAAACAAAAGTCTTAATGTTATCAGCTACACCAGTAAATAATAAATTCTTAGATTTGAAAAATCAATTAGCTTTAGCTTATGAAGGAAATACTGGTAAAATTGATGAAAAAATAAGTAATACTAAATCAATTGATACAATATTAAAGAATGCTCAAACAATTTTTAATGAATGGAGTAAATTAGATTCAGAAGAAAGAACAAGCCAAGAATTATTAAATAGATTAAATACAAACTTTGATTTCTTTAAATTATTAGATAGTGTTACTATTGCTAGAAGTAGAAAACATATTGAAAAATATTATAATATGAGCAGTATTGGTAAATTTCCAACTAGATTAAAAACTATTAGTATTAGTTCAGAATTAACTAATATAGAAGGATTTATGTCTATAAAAGAAATAGCAGAAACTTTGTCTAAACTTAATATGTGTGTGTATGCACCATTTGATTATATCTAGCCAACTGCATTATCAAAATATGAAGAT
>JAFTYN010000094.1 GCA_017461465.1 Bacilli bacterium | reverse complement strand
ATATATAAAGAAATAAAGAATGATGCAATAAAAATGAAAGAACTTGATGATATTAATGTTAATATAGTTGAATATTCAATATCAGAATTAACACCAAGAATCATTATAGATAGTTCATTAAAAGATAATGAAGTAAAATTAAGTTCAGTTTTATATGATTACATTAATGAATATGGATATTATGATAATTCTGTTTACAAACAGATAAAAGATAATAAGATAGAGATTAATAATAAATTATATGATATTGTAACTTTTGAGTTAGAAATACCTGATGAAATAAAAGAAATTACATTTAATGATTATTTGGATTCTTCTAGTAAAAAAGTAGATATGTTTTTAGAGACAAATTATAATTATATTTATATTAATAATCAATCAGAAAATGATTATGTTTATTTCCATACTGATGAGATAGAAAAAGTAGAAGAAATTTATAATACTATAATTAGTGAGGGCTATAAGGTAGGAATATCAGATGATGTTAATGCTATAAAAGAATTTCAAAGTGGCCTTAGAATTATAGTAATAGGATTAATTTTGATAAGTTTATTATTCTATGTACTTCAAGTTAATAATGAAATTATTAGGAGTAAGAAGAAAAGAAAAACATATTTGTTAAAACATAATTTAAACTATACTTTTGTATTTGGAACTATTCTTAGTATTGCTTTTATTGGGATTATAAATATTTATTTTAATAATATGCTAAGTTTAATTAATAATGTCATGAATTTTAATTTATATAATATAATTACAATAGTTTTATGCTACTTAATATTAAATTATGTATTTAGTTTGATGATGAAAAGAAAAAGAAACTCATAGTTTCTTTTTTTATTATTTTATGATAATATAATTATATAGAATAGGGGTATATATATGGGCGTAGTGGAGATTTTTATAAAAGTATTTGGATTAACTGTAATTCTATTTTTAGGTGTTTTAGGACTATTTGTGTATCCTACTAATAGAATGTATGAAAAAGAAGATTTAGAACCAAGAGGAGAACCTAATATATTATTAATTTGGTCTAGTATTATGCTTGCGTTTATAACTGGATTATTATATTTCTATTATCATTTAGGTAATAGTTATTTATGTTCTATATCAAGTTATTTTACATGTGCTGAAAAAATTAATATAGCAGTTTATGTTCTTATGTTCATTCATTTATTAGTTATATTCGTATTTAGTTTATTCTTTACTAATAAGTTAGCAGAAGTAATTAAATCTAAAAAACTTGATATATATTTATTTGCGTACGCATCTTTAAGTATATTTTTAGTATTATTTAATTATCAAATATATGAAGTATTATTTACAAATGAAAAACTATTATATTTATTTGTTAGAATAATTTTATATTTAGTAACATATGCTCCTATATATTCATTCTTTATTATTACATTATTTGTAAGTCCTATTAAGATAGAAAAAAAGAAAAAGAAGAAAAAAGATAAGAAAAAAACTAAGAAGAAATAACTTCTTAGTTTTAATTTGCTCAAAAATAGTAAATATGTTAAAATACTCTTGCTTACAAAGAGGTGTTTTAAGTGAAAGGGAAGTTTACTTATAAATTAGTATTAATGGCTTTATTTGCTTTAATGTTAGTTTTAGGAAGTAATATTATAAAATAAAAACAGTTAGATAAATTTCTAACTGTTTTATTTTTTTTATTAACCTCTATTGTAGAATTCAACTACTAATGATTCATTAATTTCAGCATTTAATTCTGATCTAGCAGGCATTCTTACAAATGTACCAGTCATTTTAGCTTCATCAAATGTAACGAATTCAACTCTGTTATGTAAAGCTTCTAAAGAGTCTTTAACAACTTTTAAGTCATGTCCTTCTTTAATAGCAATAACATCACCTGGAACACATCTATAAGATGGGATGTCTACTTTTTTACCATTAACTGTAATATGACCATGGTTAACTAATTGTCTTGCACCATTTCTTGTAGTAGCAAAACCAATTCTATATACTAAATTGTCTAAACGACTTTCTAGTAAAGCTAAGAAGTTTTCACCATGAACACCTTTCATTTTAGCAGCATCAGCGAAAATTTTCTTGAATTGTTTTTCGTTAATACCATACATAAATCTAACTTTTTGTTTTTCAGCTAATTGAACACCATAGTTAGATTGTTTTTTAGCTCTTTTGTTTCCGTGTTGTCCTGGACCATATGGTTTTTTAGCTAATTCTTTACTAGTTTCACTAATTGAAAAACCAACACGACGAGCTCTACGATAACTTGAACCAGTATATCTTGACATTTTTCTTTCCTCCTCTAATTATATCTATATAAACTTAGAAGACTAAATAGTCAAATTATAGGGTGTCATATTTTAATATCTTCGCTTTGCAGCAAAAGTTACACAATAAACCCTAAAGGTAATAAACACGTTATAATTTTCTATTTAGCGCTGCTAGTTCATACGCACTAACAATTATATATACTTTTCCTTTTAAAGTCAAGCACTTTTGCCTTTATTTGAAGTATATTTTTTACGTTTTGCTTTAGCATAAGTATAACTACTTCCAAAATTATTAATGGCAACACTTTTAACAGGTTGTGCTATACTTGAGCGTAAATTAATTTGTCTTAAATATTTTACGATAAATGTTCTTAATTTTTCTAAATCTTCTTTTCTCATATCCTCAATATTAATTTCATTATTTACGATATATTCAATTAATTTAGAAGGCATATCAGGAACATCTGATAGAAGTTTTTCAGTATTAGGTGTAATGATACCATCTTCTTCAGTATATAATCCTTCATTTACTTCACTATAAATTTTCTTAAATTCTCCAAATTCTCCAGTTACTATATTTCTTACTTTATTTGGATTTTCCATGCCAAAGAACATTCTTATATCTCCCATATATGATAGTTCACATATTGTTTTATATAATTCTTCTTCAGTTATTTTTTTATCATAATTAAGTATCAATGCTGCTCTTAAAGCATTAAGTCTATTTCGTCTTATAGCTTTTTCTATTTCGTTATCTTTCTTTACTAGCATAATTGGTTTTTGGCATCTTCCTGCCATATAAAAATTAGACCAGTTATGTAAGTCATATAAAAAATCAAATCTTTCAATAACACCTATTTTAAAGAATTTATCATCATAAGGTATATTACTTAAATATTCAATATCCGTTCCAACATGTAATAGTGGTTTTACTAATCCTTTTGCAACAGGATTATAATCACTTCTTGAAGTTTTAATATTTGCATGGTGCCATTTTTTTGCATCACTTACAGTTGCAATAATATCTATTTGTTTTATATCTTTAGGGTCTGCGTTTGATTGCGTTTTAACAGCAGAACCATAACCGATTATATCTATAACAGCAGGTTTTGTTGCAATAAATCCATTTATAGTACGAACTAAATCTTCATGCATAACATCACCTCTAATAATATATTCATAATATTATAAAGAATTCTTGTCAATATGTAAAGGATTTTATTTGCTAAAAATTGACAAAAACTATACAAAAACGACAAGAAATATGTTATTATTATAATAACGAGGTGAATGTATGGAAGAGATCACTTTATATGGTATTACACTTACTGTTGTAACCATTTTATTGATTATCGTAGTTCTATATGCTATTCGTGCCGTTAAGAATAAAGGGTATAAAAAGAAATTAGAATATTTGGATATAGAAAAGAATAAAATTTCAGGAACACCGATTGTACCTGAACTTGCTAAAATAGAAAATTATAAGAATAATGATAAGATAAATATTATGTATAAAGAGTGGAAGGGTAGACTTGATGATATTAATGAATTCCAAATTCCAAGAATAACTGATATGTTACTTGAAGCTGATTATACATTATCTCAAATGGATTATAAATCTACTTTATACAAAATAGCTAAACTTGAAATGGAAATATATAAAGTAAGAACTAATGCAGAATTTTTACTTGATGAAATAAGAGATTTAACTACTAGTGAAGAACGTAATAGAATGACTATTACTAAATTAAAAACTAGATATAGAGAATTATTTGAAAGATTTAATTCTACTAAAGGCGATTATGGTGTAATCGCTGAATCTATTTCATTACAATTTGAAAATATTGCTAAAAAGTTTGAAGATTTTGAAAAAGTAATAGAAAATAGTCAAATTCAAGAACTTAATCAAATAAATAGTTCAATTGAGGAAATGCTTGATCATATGACAGTTATTATTGAAGAAATGCCTTCAATAGTACTTCTTTCAGTAGGGGTTATTCCTAAAAAGATTGAAGAAATTAAAAGATATTATGATGCTATGACTAAAGCAGGATATCCACTTGATTATTTAAATGTTGAATATAATATTGATGAAGCTAATGCTAAACTTAAAGATATTATGACTAGAGCTAAACATTTAAATATTGAAGAAAGTTTACTTATTCTAAAAGTATTAAATGAATATTTTGAAGGATTAATTAATGACTTTGAAAAAGAAAAGAATAGTAGAAAAACATATGAAGAAACTTTAAGATCTTTTGATCGTAAATTAACAGGAATTAATAAACTTGTTTCAGATATTTTTAAACAATTAAAAGAAATTAAAAATTTATATGATTTAAACGATAAAGATATTGAAATATTAAATAAAATAAAAGAAGAACTTAAAAAATTAAATACTGATCATAAAGCTTTAGTAGATCATACTGGTAATGGTGCTTTTGCATATTCTAAATTATGCAAAGAATTAGATGTTCTTGTTGTTAGATTATCTGCTATTGAAGAAAGCTTAGATTCTACACTTGATACAATAGGTGCTATGAAAGATGATGAAGCTAGAGCTAGAGAGCAACTTGAAGAAGTTAAATTAGTTTTAAAAAATGCGAAAACTAAAATGCGTGAATATAATTTTCCACATATTCCAGATAATTATTTTGTGGAACTTTCTGAAGCGCAAGCTGCTATTAAGGAAATTATATTAGAACTTGATAAAAAGCCAATTAGTATTAATACTCTTAATACTAGAGTAGATACAGCTAGAGATTTAGTTTTAAAACTATATAGTAAAACTAAAGAAATGATTAAAACTGCTAAATTCTCAGAAATGGCTATTGTGTATGGAAATAGATATCGTTCTGATTATGATGACTTAGATCGTAATTTGGCATATTCAGAAATGTTATTCTTTAAGGGTGAATATCAAAAGTCTTTAGAACTTTCAATAAAATCTTTAAATGCTATAGAACCTGGCATTTATGATAAGTTAATAGGTTATTATGGAAATGAAAAGATTTAATCTTTTCATTTTTGTTTAAAGGAGATGATAAAATGGAGTTACTTGATGTTATCGATGAAGAAGGTAATGTTTTAGGAACTAAAGATAGAAAAGAAGTATATAAAGATGGTGATTTACATAGAACTGTTCATATATGGATTATTAATTCTAAGAAAGAATTATTAGTGCAAAAAAGATCACCAAAAAAAGATACATACCCAAACTTATGGGCTATATCTACAGCAGGACATGTTAAAGCAGGAGATACTAATGTAAAGACTGCTTTAAGAGAAGTAAAAGAGGAATTAGGTATTAAAGCTAAGGCACCTGATTTAGAATATT
Organism: Bacilli bacterium; assembly: GCA_017461465.1. Taxonomy (GTDB): domain Bacteria; phylum Bacillota_I; class Bacilli_A; order RF39; family UBA660; genus RGIG4266. The sequence continues at coordinate 1,594 of JAFTYN010000094.1, read as the reverse complement.
TATTTTCAGTAAGAAGAAAAGAAGAAGATAGTCATGCTAAAATAAATACTATAGATGATGTTTATTTACTTGAAGCAGATTTAGATGTTGAGGAAACTAAACTTCAGTTTACTGAACTTACTGATATTAAGTATGTATATTATGAATATTTAGAACAAATATTTAAGAATAATGATCCAGATTATGTTCCTAATTGTGAAGAACATAAACTACTTTTTAAATATCTACATGATAAATTTGATGAACATGATAGTATTGGAGTGTTATATAAAACAGAACATGAGTACAGCTATAGTGAGCATATGAAACTTCATAATTTACTATATAGACGTAATATACTTATTAATATAATTGCTATTATGATGACTATTATAGTTATATGTAATGCCATTATATATGGAATTACTAGTCAGCTACTTCCATTTAATATGGCTTTAATACTAGCTATTGTCTACTTAGAGTTATTAATTTATCTTCCTAAATATAGGTTTAAAAAAGCTTATGAAAGTAATCTTATTTTTAAAGAAGCTATATATACTTATACTTTTTATGAAGAATATTTTAATATAAAAACTAAACAAATGAATTTAAAAGTATTTTATGGTCAATTATATAAGATAATTGAAACTAGTGATAATTATTATTTGTTTACTTCTAATGAAAATTATTATGTTATTACAAAAAATAATATAGATAGTAGTTTTAATGCTTTTATTTCAAATAAAGTTACATGTCCATACATTGTTTATGGAAGAGGGTTATAAATTTGAAAGAAGAAACTATTAAAAAAGCAATAAATATTCTTAATGATAATAGTAATATACCATTTAATTTATTAGATAAATATGATGATTCTTTAGAAAAAATAGAGTTATATGAATTAAAAAAAATGAATACTGATATTACTATAGATTATCAAAATTATGTAACAAAACTTAAAGTTTCATTTGCACCTTTTTTTGATGATGATACTAATAGGGTTATCAGAATGGGATTTAATTTAGATAATTATGATATTTTTAGAATAAATAATAATACTCCTAAAGAAGAGATTATTACTATTATGAGTGATAATAATTATGAACTTAAAGAAGATGATATTATTTCTTTAGAGTTTTATTATGATGGTATTACTATAAATGTTTATTTAGAAGATAATAAGGCTAAATATGCTTTGGTTGAAGTGTATGCTAAATATTTAGGAAGATATATTTAATCTTCCTTTTTAAATGTTTAAATGCTATAATATAGCAAGTTTGGAGGAAGTTTATGGAAAGATTAATATTGATTAAATATGGTGAATTAACTACAAAAAAAGAAAATCGAAAAATGTTTATTAAGATGCTTGCAGATAATATTAGAAGTTTACTTAAAGAATATGAATTTAAAATGGAATATGACAGAGTAAGGATGTATATTACTTGTGATAATAAGTATATAGATGAAATAGCAAATAAGTTATCTAAAATATTTGGTATTCATAGTATAGTTATTTGTCATAAAGTTGATAATAATACTGATAATATAAAAAATAAAGTTAAAGAAATTTTAAGTAACATAGCTTTTAAAACATTTAAAGTTGAAACAAAAAGGT
>JAFTYN010000093.1 GCA_017461465.1 Bacilli bacterium | reverse complement strand
TGATCAGCTCCCTGTCAAGTAGACAGTGGAAATAAATAAAGATATTGGATGCCTTACGCAATGTAAGGCATCTTTTCTTAGGCCATCGCATAAGATTGCTGTTTGTTATCTAAACTTAAATAGTATTTTTGGATGCGCTTGTTTTCTTTAATAGGATATTGAATAGGCTCAGAAGCTGTATTTAAAGCTAATGCACGAACTTCCATAGGTGTCATATCATTAAATCGTTCTTGTAATCTTTCGTTATTATAGAAGTTAATATAGTTCTCTATAGCTTCTTTTAACTCACTATATGAATGAAATTTATTCAAGTAATACATTTCACTTTTAAGGATTCCCCAAAATCCTTCAGTAGGTCCATTATCAATACATCTACCAACACGTGACATACTTTGTGTAATATTAGCTTCTTTAAGCATTGATTGAAACACTCTACTTGTATATTGGAAGCCACGATCACTGTGTAAAATTGGAGTAGCTCCAGGATTATTTTGAATAGCTAGTTCATAAGTTCTAAATACCAAATCATTATCATTTCTAGTTCCGATAACATAAGAAACAATACTTCTATCATATAAGTCAATTATTGCGCTTAGATATAACTTATGTTTAGAACCAATAATCTTAAATTCTGTGACATCAGTGGCCCATTTTTCATTAGGTTTTGATGCATAGAAATCTCTAGCTAATAGGTTTTCAGCAGTAATTACTGGTGTAGATTTCTCATATTTCTTTCTTTGCTTTCTAATAACCGATTTAATTCCAAGAAGTTTCATAATTCTTCGTACTCTTTTACGATTATAATGTTTAAAATTTATTTTATTAATCCATCTAGTCATTCTACGATAACCCAAAATATGATTGAATCGTTCATCATATTCTAGAATTAAATGCGCTAATTCATTGTTTTCTAACTCTTCTTTAGTTTCTTTTCTATTTAACCACTTATAATAACTACATCTAGGCACTTGTAGAACCTTACATATATAAGCAATACTCCATCCATATTTCTCATGAATTTCTTTAATAGTTATATATTTTGGTTCTTGTTTTCCTTTGGCGAATACCGCCTCCTTTCGACTTCCTGCAATTTTTTTAAGATAATATTCTCTCTTTCTTTATCTTCTAGTTGACGTTTTAAACGTTCATTTTCACGTTGTAATTTTTCTAATTCAGTTAATTGAGATTCCTCTTTACGTTTCCCTCGTTTGTCAGTTAAACCATCTTCTCCTAATTCCATATATTTTTTAACCCATTGATACACTTGTGCATAAGAAACATCAAATTGTTCTGCAGCCAGCTTATATTCTTTATTATTATTTAAACAATACTGAACAATTTCTTTTCTTTCTTCTACTGTTGTTTTTCTTGTTTTAGTCATGTAGACATCTCCTTTAGGATTGTAGTCCTTTAATTCTTCATGACTATTATAACTTTTTACCCACCTTCGTAAAGTTGAATCAGATAGTATGTCATAATCTATCGCTATTTTTTTAAATGAACCCTGTTCATTCAGATATGCTTGAACTACCATTTCTTTGAAATCTTTAGTATATTGCTTATTTTTAGTCTTAGGAAGAAATCCGTTTTCTCCATATTTATCATAAATACGAACCCAACTATACAGACTAGATTGTTCTATTTCCAAGTCATTACATATTTGAATAGTTCCTCTTTTTCCATTTTTATAATCTAGTACCGCCTGAACCTTTTCTTCTATTGTATACTTACTCTTTCTTCCCATAAGAAAAGATCCCTCCTTTCATAAACAACTTTATATATTTTAGTTGTCTACTTTAGAGGGATCTTATCA
>JAFTYN010000092.1 GCA_017461465.1 Bacilli bacterium | reverse complement strand
TAATTCATTGTCATATCTAACTGTCGCTGGAATAATTGCATAATAATTACTTTTAATATCTTCATTCAATTTTTTCCTCCTTATTTAATTTTATTACAGATGATTGCCAACATGTAATCCAATGAAACTCAAACCCGACGGTGTAGACTTAGTTACTGGTTTTTTAGATGAAAATTCCAGAGCCTATAATAATGCTAGACAAATAGCATCCAATTTTCCAGAACTTTCATTTCCAAATTCTTGGAAAAGCAATATCGAAGGAATTGATTTAAATTTACAATTTCCTGCTGGCTGGGAACAAGCTCGCGAAATAAAGTATGCACAAGGATTTGACAAACCAGCACCTCGTGACTTTGTTGGATATGGACCACTTACTGCTCCAGAAGCAGTTCATTTATATAATTTCACATTAAACCATAATTTTTCTTTAATGCTCACTTATCATACTCAAGGTAGAGTAATTTTCTATCAATATCAAAACTATACGCCAGATGAATCTCAATCAATCGCAAATACATTTTCAAAAGTTTCTGGATATACTGTTCAAAATGAACCTGAAAACTCTAGCTTTGCAGGTTTTAAAGATTGGTTTATTTTTTATTATAAAAGACCTGGCTTTACAATAGAAGCTGGTCTTGGGCAAAATCCATTACCTATATCTCAATTTGCTAGTATATATAACGAAAATATTGGAATATTAATTAGTGCTTTAATTCAATAATTTATTTTAAAAATATAGACTTTATTCAAAATTAGCGATAAAATATTTATGTTAAACACTAATAATTTAGGAGTAACTTATGGAAGAAAAATTATATCAAATCTTTGTTGGAAAAAAATATCAAAAACTAAAAAAGAAAGTATTTTCTTTTCCAGCTTTTTTCTTTGGTGCTTTATATTTTGCCTATAGAAAAATGATTGTTAAAGCATTTATTTTATCAGTAATCTTAACATTACTTGATATCCTTACAATAAAATATGCTACAGGTGGAATGTTAATATTAACATATTTATGTATTCATATATCAATTGGATTATATTTTCCATTATGGTATAGATCTTTTTATACTAAATCAGTTAAAAAAATAATTGAAAAGAATCCAAATGCGTCAGATGAAGATCTAACAAGAATCGCTCTTAATCAAGGTGGTACAAATGTTGTTTTAGTAATACTATTCTTTGTACTTTCAATATTACTTTCAATACTATTTAATTCGCACATCAATAAACCAGAATTACCTGGTACACCTATTATGGACGATTATCTATCTTCTGACCCACATTATGTTGAAAGTTCAAATGATAAAAATTATTTAAATAATGCATCTAATAATAGTAATGAAACTAATAATGAATTAACTGGTGAAGCAAATATTCTTACAAATCAAAAAGTTACAGGATATGCATCTTCAATGGGCGAATACTTTATCTATTTATTAGATTTTAATTCATCTGACTATTCAAATACTCTTAGAGTAGGATGTGATGAATCTACACACGCTACTTTAAGTATATTAAAAGATTACGATGAAGATGTTAAAGTTGAAGTTAGAGTCAAACGTGATGAAAATAATATCTCTATAACATCATATAGAATATTTAACGCTCATACAAACGATGAAATAAAAGATATTACTGATGAAGATTCTTTAAGAACAAAACTTGGTTTAAAGGTTTCAGGGGATTACGAGGAAACACTAATTTTAAAGGCAAACTTAAATAATGCTTTTGGAACTCCTGGTGCTCCATCTGTTGGAGTTGAAAATGGTAACGGATATGTTGAGTACACATATTCATTTGAAGATGAAAATGGAAATGTATTCCCTCTTGACTATAGAATATACAATGGAACAGAAAATAAATCAGAAGAATTAATTGAAGGAAATAAATATAAAATTAAATATACAGTTGAAAAAGGTACATTTGGATACGAATTTAACTTAACGAGTTTCGAATTAATTGAAGAATAAAAAAAACATGGCAGAACAATTTGTTCTGCCATATTTTTTATAATCTATTTTAGGATTTTGAAGTAAGCATCATTAATTTTTACTACTGTATTTGGATATTCTTTAATATAATCTTTTGAAAAATATCCTCTCGGAATAATATCTATTTGTTTTACAACGTTTTTTATTCCCACGTAATTTTCAAATATTTCTTTTTCTGTATCAGTAAGCACTTTTGAATCATATAAATAAGCTAATATATTTAAATTATCAACTAATTTTTTTCCACTTTTTTTCTCATAATAATATTCAAATATATCATGTAATTTCGTAAAACTATCATCATTTTTATCTTCTTTTATTTGAATATCTTTTATCAAAGAAATTAATTCAAAAGCTTTATCTATATCACCATCTATATCAAGTAATCCTGATATTAATATTGATTC
>JAFTYN010000091.1 GCA_017461465.1 Bacilli bacterium | reverse complement strand
TTTTTTTGTTTACGAACACATGTTTGTGGTATAATTAAACTGGGTGATGATATGGAAAGAATTATAATGCATATAGATGTTAATAATGCTTTTTTATCATGGACTGCTATTGATTTATTAAATAAGGGATATAAGACAGATATAAGAAATAGTTTTGCTGTAATAGGTGGGGATGAAAAAACAAGAAATGGAATAGTATTAGCCAAAAGTACACCAGCTAAAAAGCTTGGAATAGTTACAGCAGAAACTTTATATAGTGCTAGATTAAAGTGTAAATATTTAAAAGTTTATCCACCTAATTTTAAATTTTATCAAGAAATGCATAATAAGTTTCTTAAAATACTAGAAAAATATTCTCCTGATATTGAAGTTGCTTCTATTGATGAATGTTATTTAGATTATGGAAAGGTTAAAAAACTTTATGGAGATGAAGTAGAATTTGCCTACAAGCTAAAAGAAGAAATAAAAAAAGAATTAGGTTTTACAGTAAATATAGGAATTGCAAATAATAAATTATGTGCTAAGATGGCTAGTGATTTTTCTAAACCAGATAAAGTTCATACTTTATATGAATATGAGGTAAAAGAAAAAATGTGGCTTCTTCCAATAGGAGACCTTTTTGGAATAGGTAGGCAGACAGTACCTAAACTAAAAGCACTTGGAATTGAAACTATTAATGATTTAGCAAATTATGATTTAGTTATATTAGCTAAATATTTTAAAAATCAAGCTAAAAAGATGATAGAAATAGCAAATGGAATAGATTATAGTATTGTTGATTCTAGTGAATATATTCCTAAAGGTATAGGACATGAAATAACGCTTGAAAAAGATATAACTGATAAAGATGTTTTATATAAAAAATTATTTTTATTATCAGAGATGGTAGGAAAAAGATTAAGAAAACAAAATCAGTATGCTAATGTTATATGTGTTATTTTAAAAGATAATTTTTTTAAAAGAAAAAGTAGGCAACGAAAACTTAAAAATGCTACAGATATAACAAGTGAAATATATAAAATATCTAAAGAGATTTTAGATGAATTTTACAATGGTGAAGCTATTAGGTTAATAGGAATTAGACTTGATGATTTAGTATATGAATCACCTTATCAAACATCTTTATTTGATGATTTAAATAAAAGGGACAAGGAAGAAAAAATAGATAAAGTAATTGATGAAATAAATGCTAAATTAGGAAAACAAGCAGTAAAAAAAGCTAGCTTGGTAAATACCGATATTAAACGAAAAGAATTGCTATAAGTACTACTAAAATGGTATACTAGTTTTGTAAAGTAGGTGCAAAATGAAAAAGAATAAAAAGAAAAAAGAAAAAGTTCATTCAGAATTTTATATTACTCTTAAAGAAAATATAACTGAATTTTTTAAAGATAAGCGTACTATTATGATTTTAAGTATTTTCGGGATAATGGTAGCTTTAATACTTTTAGTAGTATTTATATTTAGTGTAGCAGTAGTATCGAGAGAAAAAATGCTTACTAAAAGTTTAACTAATATGGCAAGTGATTATTATGAAAATTTCTATTTTGAGCAAGTTGGTGTATCTACTGGGGTAAGTCGTGAAGAATTTTTAGCTAATTTTGCTACGATAGGTATTAAAATTAACTTGGAAAATTTAGAAGTATTTCAAGATGGAAAATATAAAAAAGAAATAGAAAAGTTCATGAAACCAAAATCTAGTAAATGTGATAAATTTAATACTAAAGCAATAGTTTATCCAAAAAGACCATATAGTAAAAAAGACTATGAACTTGAAATAAATTTAGAATGTAAAAGTTCAAAATAAGAGGAATAATTTTAGATTATTCCTTTTATTTTATGTATAGAAAGTGATATAATATAATATGCAGGATGGTGATAAGATGAATGCAGATATAATAAAAGAAATAAGTACAAATCTAAGTATAAAAGTATCTAGTGTAGAAGCTGTATTAAAGCTTTTAGAAGAAGGAAATACTATACCTTTTATAGCTAGATATCGTAAAGAAATGACGGGCGCTTTAGATGAAGAACAAATAAGAAGTATAAATGAAGTTTATGAATATCAGGTAAATTTATTAAAAAGAAAAGAAGATGTTATTAGATTAATTGATGAAAAAGGTTTAATGACTGATGAATTAAAAGAAAAAATAATGAATGCTACTAAACTTGTAGAAGTAGAAGATTTATATAGACCATATAAAGAAAAAAAGAAAACAAAAGCAACTGAGGCTATCAAGAACGGTTTAGAACCACTTGCTAAAATGATTATGTCTTTTCCAACAAAAGGTAATATTGATTCTTTAGTAAGCAAATTTATTAATGAAAATGTTAAAACTAAAGAGGAAGCAATAACAGGAGCAGGATATATTATAGCTGAGTACATCAGTGATAATGCTTCTTATCGTAAATGGATTAGAAATTATACTTATAAAAATGGTATTATAGTTACCAAAGTAAAGAAAGATAATCCAGATGAAAAGAAAGTATATGAAATGTATTATGAGTATGCTGAAAAAGTAAGAGAAATTAAACCACATCGTATTTTAGCAATTAATAGAGCTGAAAATGAAAAAGTTTTAACTGTTAACATTGATATTGATAGGAATGAAGTTATTAGTTTCTTAGAAAAAAAAGTAATAAAAGATGATAAAAGTTTTGTTACTGAAATAGTTAAGGATTCTATTAAAGATAGTTATAAAAGATTAATAGAACCATCTATTGAAAGAGAAATAAGAAGTGATTTAACAGAAAAAGCTGAAATTTCTGCAATCGATAATTTTAGTAAAAACTTAGAAAGTTTATTACTTCAACCACCAATGAAAGAAAAAATAGTTTTAGCGTTTGATCCAGGTTATGTAAATGGTTGTAAACTTGCGGTAGTTGATAAAAATGGTAAGTATTTAGATTCAACAGTAATTAAACCATTTTTGAATAACTCAAACGATTCTATTATCAAAAAATGCAAAGAAGAAGTAGTAAATTTAATAAATAAATATAAAGTTGATATAATTGCTATAGGGAATGGAACTGCTTCTAGAGAAAGCGAGAAATTTTGTTCTGAAATGATAAAAGAATATAAACTTTCTTGTAAATATGTAATAGTATCTGAAGCAGGAGCGTCTATTTATAGTGCTTCTAAAGTTGCGATAGAGGAGTTTCCTGATTTAGCAGTAGAAAAAAGAAGTGCTGTTAGTATAGGAAGAAGACTTCAAGATCCATTATCAGAACTTGTTAAAATACCACCTGAAGGAATTGGAGTAGGTTTATATCAACATGATGTATCTGAAAAAAACTTAAAAGAAAGCTTAGATTTTGTTGTTAGTAAAGCAGTTAATAGTGTTGGAGTAAATATTAATACTGCATCACCATCACTTTTGAAATATGTTTCAGGTATTACTAAAAAACATATTGAAAAGATTATTGAATATCGTGAAAAAATAGGTAAAATTAAAACAAGAGATGAACTTAAGAAAAATAAAATATTAAGTGATAAAGTATTTGAACAAGCTATTGGTTTCCTTAGAATTTTGGAAGGAACTAATAATCTTGACCAAACTAGTATTCACCCTGAAAGTTATGATGTAACTATGTTATTATTAAAAGAACTTAATTTTACTTTGGATGATATTGGTTCTAGTAAATTAAAGGAATCCTTAGAAAAAATAGATATTAAAGAATATGCTCAAAAATTAAAAACAGATACATATACTTTAGAAGATATTATTAAATCTTTAATTAGTCCAAATAGAGATCCTCGTGATGAAATGCCACAGCCACTACTTAAAAGTGATATTCTTCATATAGAAGATTTGAAAAATGGTATGAAACTTCAAGGAACGGTTAGAAATGTAATTGATTTTGGTGCTTTTGTTGATATAGGGCTTCATAATGATGGTTTAATACATATTTCTAAAATGACAGATAAATATATAAAACATCCATCTGATGTACTTAGTGTAGGAGATATTATAGATTGTTACGTAATTGATATTAATATACCTAAAGAAAAGGTTTCGCTTTCTTTAATGGATCCTAATAAAAATAATGTTTAAAGGAGGAAAAAATGTTAGAGTTAAAAAAAATAACTAAAGTCTATAAAACAGGAGACTTTGAACAAAAAGCTTTAGATGAAGTAAGTGTTAGCTTTAGAGAAAACGAATTTGTTTCTATCTTAGGACCATCTGGTTCTGGTAAAACAACAATGCTTAATATTATTGGTGGTCTTGATAATTATACAAGTGGTAATTTAATTATTAATGGTGTGTCTACTGAAGATTTTGACGATAAAGAATGGGATTCATATCGTAATCATAGAGTAGGTTTTGTATTCCAAAGCTATAACTTAATTACTCATCAATCTATTTTATCTAATGTTGAACTTGCTTTAACATTATCGGGAATAGGTAAGAAAGAAAGAAGAAAAAGAGCTATCAAAGTTCTTGAAAAAGTAGGTTTAAAAGATCATGTTCACAAAAGACCTAATCAACTTTCAGGTGGACAAATGCAAAGAGTTGCTATTGCAAGAGCTTTAATTAATGATCCAGATATTTTACTTGCAGATGAGCCAACAGGTGCACTTGATACAGAAACAAGTAAACAAATAATGAATTTATTAAAAGAAATAGCTGATAATAAACTTGTTATTATGGTTACTCATAATTCAGAATTAGCTGAAGAATATTCGACTAGAATTGTAAAAGTATTAGATGGACATATTATAGATGATAATGATCCATTTGATGGAGAAATAAAAAAAGAAAGTTCTCAAAGAACTAAAAAGAAAAGTAAAAAAACAAATATGAATTTCTTAACAGCGTTAAGTTTATCTTTGAATAACTTAATGACTAAAAAAGGAAGAACTATTTTAACTGCTTTTGCAGGTTCAATAGGTATCATAGGTATAGCACTTATCATGTCTTTATCTCATGGTATTCAGGCTTATATAGATAGAGTTGAAGAAGAGACTCTTAGCTCTTATCCACTTACTATTCAAAAAGAATCAGTTGATATGTCTGCAATGCTTGAATCTTTAGTAGGTAGTACAGAAGAAAAAGAATATAACGATGGTAAAGTACATTCTATTAATGTTATGGGGGATATTTTTACAGCTTTAACACAACAAGTAAAAATAAACGATCTAAAAACATTTAAAGAATATATTGAAAGTGATAAAACAAATATAAAAGATTATGTATCAGCTATATCATATGGGTATAATGTACAAATGAATTTATATAAAGAAGATGAAAGCGAAGTTATTCAAGTAAACCCAACTACTGTATTTGATGCAGTAGGTATGAATACATCAGGTATGTCTAGTGCTTATAGTTCATATATGTCTAGTTATGATGTATTTTATGAATTGTTTGATAATGAAGAAATTCTTCATAGTCAGTATGATGTAGTAGCAGGTAGATGGCCTGAAAAATATAATGAAGTAGTTATCCAAGTATCTAAAGACAATTTAATAGTTGACTATACTTTATATAGTTTAGGTTTACTAGATCAAAACTATTTAAAAGAACAATTTAATAATATGATAACTGGGAAAGAAGTATCTTTCGAAGAAACTTCATATACGATGGAAGAATTATTA
>JAFTYN010000018.1 GCA_017461465.1 Bacilli bacterium | reverse complement strand
TTTTATACCAAATAATAGGACGAAAACCACTTTTAGGAATACTTACAATGTTTATTGGAATAAGTATAGGATATGGTACAGGATTAGTATATAATAATGAAGATATAATTTTAGGAACATTAACGCAGGCAGCAGCTTCATTAGATGTTGATAAAAATTATGTATATGCATATAATTCAAATTCATATTTCATGTTTGTTAGTACATTTATCTTATCATTAGTAGGTGTATTTATAATACATGGAGTATTAGATAAAAAAGTTCCAAAAAGTACTTATGAAGAAACTGAAGAGCTTGTTGTTTCAAAAAAAGCTTTATACTATAGTAATATGGCTTTAGTATTTATGCTTTTAATAATCCTTTATATGATAGTTCCAGGACTTCCTGGTTCTGGTGTTCTTCTTGGAGATGGAGAAAGTTATATTGAAAAGTTAATTGGTAATAATTCTCCTTTTTATCAAGGTTTTACTTTCATAGTTTTAGGAATAAGTCTTGTATGTGGATATATATATGGATATATATCTAAAAATATAAAGAATAGTAATGAATTTAGTGTTGGACTTTCAAAAAACTTTGAAGGTTTAGGCTATGTATTTGTATTATTATTCTTTGTATCTCAAATGCTTGGCATATTAGAGTGGACAAATTTAGGAAAAGTTATAGCTTGTGGTTTAGTATCACTAGTAGGCTCATTTACTTTTACAGGAATAGCTTTATTAATAGTATTTTTTATAGCTGTTGTATTAATGTCTATATTAATGCCTGATACACAATCAAAATGGAATATAGTATCACCATTAATAGTTCCATTAATGATGCGTACTAACATAGCTCCAAGTTTTACTCAATTAGTTTTTAGAGTAGCAGATGGTGTAGGTAAAAGTATAACACCTTTCTTTGCATATTATATGATAATGCTAGCATTCCTAGAAAAGTATAATACAAAAGAAAATAACAAAATAACAGTTTTTGGTACTTTAAGATTAATATTACCAACAGTATTATTATTTGCAGGATTATGGTTATTAATATTAGTTGGTTGGTATATTATAGGCCTTCCAACAGGACCTGGAATTTATCCAACATTATAAAAGACACGTTGTGTCTTTTTTTGTTTCTTAAAATAATTATGTATGCTATAATATAAACGAAATGAGGAATGTTTATGAGTTTAACAGCAGGAATTGTTGGTCTTCCTAACGTAGGAAAATCAACTTTATTTAATGCAATAACAAAGAAAAATATATTAGCAGCAAATTATCCTTTTGCTACTATTGATCCTAATGTGGGAGTTGTAACTGTACCAGATAAAAGATTAGAATATTTAAATAATTTATATTTACCAAAAAGTTTAGTTCCAACTACATATGAATTTACTGATATAGCTGGTTTAGTAAAAGGGGCTTCTTCAGGTGAAGGATTAGGAAATAAATTCTTATCACATATTAGAGAAGTAGACGCTATTGTTGAAGTAGTAAGATGCTTTGAAGATAAGAATATTATTCATGTAGAAAATACAGTAGATCCTATAAGAGATATTGAAATAATAAATGTAGAATTGATATTAGCTGACTTAGAAGTTGTAGAAAATAGGCTTGGCAGAATTGGTAAGAAAGCAGTTATGTCTAAAGATAAAGATATGATTAAAGAAGCTGAATTACTTGAAAAACTAAAAGAAGCGTTGCTTCAAAATCTTCCACTTAGACGAATTAATTTAGATGAAGATGAATTGAAATTAATAAAAGCTTTTAATCTATTAACACTAAAGCCAATGATATATATGGCTAATATAAGTGAAGAAGACTTATTAAATGATGGAAACGAATACGTGGATATGGTTAGAGGATATGCATCATCAGAAAATGCTTCTGTAATAACTGTATGTGCAAAAATGGAATCAGAATTAGCAGAACTTTCAGACGAAGATAAAGAATTATTTTTACAAGATTTAGGAATAAATGAAAGTGGATTAGATAAACTAATATATGCTACATATGATTTATTAGGGCTTGCAACTTATTTTACAGCTGGTTCTGATGAATGTCGTGCTTGGACTTTTAAGAAAGGCATGAAAGCTCCAGAATGTGCAGGAATCATTCATAGTGACTTTGAAAGAGGTTTTATAAGAGCCGAAGTTATGAGCTATGACGATCTTGAATTATGTGGAGATGAAAAGACAGTAAGAGAAAAAGGTAGAATGCGTCTTGAAGGCAAAGATTACGAGATGCAAGATGGTGATATTTGTCACTTTAGATTTAATGTATAAAATGTGTTTACAAATAAATATTTATTTGTTATAATCTATAGCGAGTATTAATTTACTCCTTGCTTCTTAAGGAAGCCGATTAGACCACAAGGAGGTGTAGAGAATGAAAAAATATGAAATCATGTTTATTGTTAGACCAACTTTAAGCGAAGATGAAATCAAAAAAGTAGCTAAAGAATTCGAAAATGTTTTAACTACAAATGGTGCTACTGTTACTGATGTTAAAGAAATGGGTCAAAGAGAACTTGCTTATGAAATCAAAGATTTTAAAAATGGTTACTACTATGTAATTACTTTAGAAGCTTCAGATGATAAAGCAATTAATGAATTTGATCGTTTAGCTTTAATTAGTGGTGATATGATCCGTCATTTAATTACTAAACTAGAAGACTAATAGAGGTGCATAATGAATAGAGTATGTTTAATTGGTAGATTAACTACCAAACCTGAACTTAGAACTGTAGGAAACGGTTTATCTACTACTCGCTTCACTTTAGCAGTTAATAGAAACTTTAGTAATGCTAATGGTGAAAGAGAAGCTGACTTTATTTCTATAGTAGCTTGGAGAAAACAAGCAGAAAATATTTGTCAGTATTTAGATAAAGGTAGTTTAGTTTCAGTTGAAGGAAGAATTCAAACAGGAAGTTTTGATGATAAGGATGGTAATAGAAGATTTACTACTGATGTTGTAGCAGACCAAGTTAACTTTTTAGAAAGTAAAGGTCAACGTCAACAATCTAGTTCTAACCAATCTTCAAATGCTGCTCCATATGATTATCCATCAGCTCCACCAGTTACAAATAATGTTAATGTTGATAATGATCCATTTGCAGATTTTGGTGATAGCGTTTCAATAGATGATAACTTCCTAGATTAATAAGGAGGAATAATAATGGCAGAATTTTATAGAAAAAAGAAAAAAATATGTCAAATGTGTGCTGGTAAATCAGTAGACTATAAAGATGTTGATATTATGAAAAAATATATAAGTGCTGATAAAGGTAAAATCTTACCAAGAAGAATCACTGGTGCTTGTTCAAAACATCAAAGACATATTGCAAATGAAGTTAAAAAAGCTCGTTTTATGGCTTTAATTCCATTTGTTAAATAATTAATAAAAGTAAAAGAACTTACAATTTGTAAGTTCTTTTTTATTGTTTTTCAATTAGGAATCTTTTAATTTCGTTAGGATCTTTATCATAGAATACTATATCATGAATCAAATCTATAATGGGAATATCTACTTTCTTATTTTTTATTAATTTATGTATTGATTTTAGGGTATATAAACCTTCAATAGTTGTATTATTAATATAATTGTCTATTTCATCTTTTGAAGTTCCACTACCTATTAAACGTCCAAAGCTAAAATTTCTACTTTTTGTACTTGTACAAGTTAATAAAAGATCACCAAATCCAGCAAAAGATAAAATTGTTTTTCCATCTCCACCTAAAGCTTTGATTAATTCTTTTATGTCATGAAGTGATTCTGTTATTAGCATAGCTTGAGTTGATTCAGGAAGACCCATTCCGTCTATCATACCAGCCGCAATAGCTATAACATTCTTTATAGAACCACATATTTCTGTTCCAACTAAGTCATCAGTATCTCTTAATTTTAAAGTTTTATTTTCTAAACCTTGGTGTATTAATGCAGCAGTCTTCTTGTTTTTTGTCGCCAAAGTTAAACCAATTGGAACGTGGTTAGCTATATCTACTGCAAAAGAAGGGCCAGAAATAGCTGCGATGTTCTTTGTTTTTATATATTTTTGAACTACATCATCAATAAACAAACAAGTATCTTGTTCAATACCTTTAGTAGCTATACATATATGCTGCCCTTTCTTTATATATTTAGCAAGTTCTGCTGCTACTTCATCAACAAATCCGGCAGGAATAGCTATCACTATAAGTTCACTATTTTTGATACTTTCTTCTAAATCACTCATTATCTTTATATTTTTAGGAATTAGAACATTTGGAAGAACTCTATCGTTTATACGAGTTTCTCTAATTTGTTTAGCGTGCTCCTCAAATTTTTCCCATAAAGTTATGTCACATTTATTTTCATTAAACATTAATGCTAGTGCTATACCATATGCACCAGAACCTAAAATTGTTACTTTCATATTTACCTCTTTTCATTAATTGTTCTTTATTAATTTTACCATAAAAAACGCTAAAACTGAACTTTTTTGACTTTACAAAAAAATAAGAAAAAAAATTTAAAAAAAATTGCATTTTCTTGTTGCATTTTAAAGGTTTTTCTTGTATAATTTAAGACGTGTGGCACGCGTAGATGTGTGAGGTTGCCGATACACCAGGTTAAGTTGTAAAATAATTTAAAACTGAATTCGGGTTTTTACACGGAGCGAGTCTATACTGGATATAGGCGAAAGGAGGATACCAAATATGTCTAAGACAAAAGTTCGTATCAAATTAAAAGCATTTGAACACAAAAGTTTAGATAGCGCATGCGCTAAAATTGTTGAAACTGTTAAAAGAACAGGTGGAGTTGTAAGCGGTCCTGTACCACTACCAACTGAAGTTGAAAAAATAACAATTTTAAGAGCTGTTCACAAATATAAAGATTCTCGTGAACAATTTGAAAGAAGAACTCATAAGAGACTTATTGATATCACTAACCCAAGTAAGGAAACTATAGATGCATTAACTCATCTAGAAATTCCAAGTGGTGTTGATATTCAAATCAAATACTAAGAAACAAAATTTATAGGAGGAAAACAATTATGGTAAAAGGAATCTTAGGTCGTAAATTAGGAATGACTCAAGTTTTTACTAAATCTGGTAAATTAGTTCCAGTTACTGTTATTGAAGTTGGTAAAAATGTTGTAACACAAATCAAAACAACTGAAAATGATGGTTATGAAGCTATTCAATTAGGATTTAGTGAAGTAAAAGAAAAAAATACTACTAAAGCTTCTATTGGTCACACTAATAAAGCTCAAACAACACCTAAGCGCTTCTTTAAAGAAATTAGAGGTGTTGACGTTAGCAATTATACATTAGGACAAGAACTTGGTGCTGATGTATTCGCAGAAGGTGAAGTTGTTGACGTAACAGGAACTACTAAAGGTAAAGGGTTCCAAGGCGTTATTAAACGTCATAATCAAAGTCGTGGACCTATGGGTCACGGATCACATTATCATAGAAAACCAGGTTCAATGGGAACTATGAGACCAATGCGTGTTTTTAAAGGTAAAAAATTACCAGGTCATATGGGTACTTTAACAGTAACTATTCAAAACTTAGAAGTTGTTGCTGTTGACGTTGAAAATGGATTAATCCTTGTTAAAGGAAATGTTCCAGGAGCTAAAAAATCTTTAGTTACTATTAGAACATCAGTAAAAAATCCAGGTAAAGTAAACGAAAGAGAAGAATTAGTATCTTACGAAACTGCTACTTTAGAAACACCAGTAGAAACTGAAACTGCAGAAACTGTAGAAAGTTCAGAAAACTAAGCAGGGAGGAATTTTAAATGAAGAAACAAACTGTTTTAAATATTAAAGGTGAAAAAGTAGGAGATATTACTTTAAACGAAAGTGTTTGGGGAATTGAACCAAACGATACAGTTTTATATGACGCTATTACATTAGCACGCAATAATCAAAGACAAGGTACTGCTGAAACTAAAACACGTAGTGAAGTTAGTGGTGGTGGTATTAAACCATGGAAGCAAAAAGGAACTGGACGTGCTCGTCAAGGATCTATTAGAGCTCCACATTGGCCAGGTGGTGGTGTAGTTTTTGGACCACACATGAGAAGTTATGCTAAAAAGATGAACAGAAAAGAAAGAAGATTAGCTTTAAAATCTGCTTTATCTTACAAAGTAATTGAAAGCGAAATGATTATCGTTGATAACTTCAATTTAGAATCTGGAAAAACAAAAGAAGCATTAACTGCTTTAAATAATTTAAAAGCTACTAAGAAAGTATTATTAGTTGTTGATGAATTAACTGATAATGTAATCTTAGCTACAAGAAACTTACAAAACGTAGTATTATTAGAAGCTAACGAAATCAATACTTATGATGTAGTTGCATCTGACAATATGATTATTACTGAAAAAGCTGTTAAAGCTATTGAGGAGGTGCTTGTTTAATGGAAAACTATAGAAATATTATTAAGGCACCTATCATCACTGAAAAAACTGCTGATTTAGCACAAAATGCTAACACTTATACATTCAGTGTTGATACAAAGGCTAATAAAACTCAAATCAAACAAGCTATAGAAGCATTATTCAATGTTAAAGTTGAAAGTGTTAATACAATTAATGTTCAACCAAAGAAAAAAAGAGTTGGACGTTATGTTGGTAAAACAAATAAAGTAAAGAAAGCAATAGTTAAATTAAAAGAAGGAAGTTCAATCGAACTTTAAGATTGTTAGGAGGATAAATCATGGCAATAAAAACATATAAGCCAATGACAAATGGACAACGTGGAATGTCTACTTTAATTAATGAAGAAGTAACAAAAACTACTCCAGAAAAGTCATTAGTTGTAACATTAAAAAAGAATGGTGGTCGTAATAATCAAGGTAGAATAACTGTTAGACACCGTGGTGGTGGAGCTAAGAGAAAATACCGTATTATCGATTTCAGAAGAAATAAAGATGGTATCGTTGGTACTGTTACTGCTATTGAATACGATCCAAATAGAACTGCTAACATTGCTTTAATAACTTATGCTGATGGTGAAAAGAGATATATCATCGCTCCAAAAGGTTTAAAAGTTGGAGATAAAGTTGAAAGTGGAGAAAAAGTTGATATCAAAGTTGGTAACAGCTTACCTCTAGAAAATATTCCAGAAGGTACTATGGTTCACAATGTTGAACTTAAAGCTGGAAAAGGTGGCCAAATGGCTCGTTCAGCTGGATCAAGTGTTCAAATCTTAGGACGTGAAGGAAAATATACATTACTTCGTTTAGCTAGTGGTGAAGTTAGAAAAGTATTAAGTACTTGCAGAGCTACAGTTGGTGAAGTAGGAAATGCTGATCATGAATTAGTAAAAGTTGGTAAAGCTGGTCGTAAAAGACATATGGGTATTAGACCAACAGTTCGTGGTTCTGTTATGAACCCTAATGACCATCCACATGGTGGTGGTGAAGGCCGTACTCCAATCGGACGTAAGGGACCTGTTACTCCTTGGGGTAAACCAGCATTAGGTGCTAAAACTCGTAAAAATAAAAAAGCTTCAGACAAATTAATTGTCCGTCGTAAAAATAACAAATAGTGAAAGGATGGTTTAAATGGCAAGAAGTCTAAAAAAAGGACCTTTTATAGATGAATCATTAGCTAAAAAAGTTGAAAAAGTTAATGCTTCTGAAAAGAAGGAAGTTATCAAAACTTGGTCTCGTCGTTCTACAATTTATCCTAACTTTATAGGTCTTACATTTGCTGTTCATAATGGAAAAGATTTTATTCCAGTTTATGTAACAGAAGATATGGTTGGACATAAATTAGGTGAATTCGTTCCAACACGTAAATTCGGTGGACATGGCGATGACAAAGCTAAAAAATAATTAGTTACCAGAAGGGAGGACTAAAATGGAAGCAAGAGCAGTTGCAAAAACAGTTAGAATTGCACCTCGTAAAGCTCGTTTAGTTATAGATTTAATTCGTAACAAGAGTGTTATTGAAGCAGATAGAATATTAGCAAACTTAAATAAAGAAGCTGCTAGATTAATCAGAAAAGTTCTAGTTTCAGCTACAGCTAACGCTGAAAATAATTTAGGTTTAGATAAAAACAATTTATATGTAAAAGAAGCATACATTAATGAAGGACAAACAATGAAAAGAGCTAGAATGGGTTCTCGTGGACATGTAGATCCTATTAAGAAAAGAACTAGTCATATCACTGTTGTCGTAAGTGAAAAAAATTAAGCAAAGGAGGTAAACTGATGGGTCAAAAAGTTAGTCCAGTCGGACTTAGAGTTGGAATTAATAAAACTTGGGAATCTAAATGGTATGCTAGCAATAAAGATTTTGCTAAATACTTAAATAATGACGTACAAATTCGTAAGTTTTTAGAAAAAAAATTAAAAGACGCAGCAGTTTCAAGTATTCTTATTGAAAGAAACGCTGAAAAGACTAATGTAATTATCAATACTGCTAAACCAGGTGTTGTAATTGGTCACAGCGGTGATGAAATTGAAAAATTAACTAAAGAATTAACTAAATTAGTAAAAGAAAACATTCAAATTTCTATTATGGAAGTTAAAAACCCAGATATTGATGCAGCTTTAGTTGCTGAAAATATCGCTCATCAAATTGAAAATAGAGTTTCATTTAGAATTGCTCAAAAAAGAGCTATTAGAAACGCTATGAAAGCAGGAGCAAAAGGAATTAAAACTTCTGTATCAGGACGTTTAGGTGGAGCTGATATGGCTAGATCTGAAGGTTATACAGAAGGTAATACACCACTTCATACTTTAAGAGCAGACATTGATTATGCTCACAAAGAAGCTGATACTACTTATGGTAAGATTGGTGTAAAAGTATGGATTTACAAAGGTGAAATTCTTCCTGAAAAGAAAAATAAGGGAGGTAATAACGATGGCAGTAATTCCAAAAAGAACTAAATACCGTCGTCCACACCGTCTACGTTATGATGGAAATGCTAAAGGTAATACTGAATTACACTTTGGTGAATACGGATTAATGGCAATGGAAGGTGCTTGGATAACTCAAAATCAAATAGAAGCAGCTCGTGTTGCTATGACTCGTTATATGAAACGTGGTGGTAAAGTATGGATTAATATTTTCCCACACTTATCATTAACTAAAATACCTCTAGAAACTCGTATGGGTAAAGGTAAAGGTCAACCAGAAAAATGGGTTGCAGTTGTTAAAAAAGGTAAAATTATGTTTGAAGTTGGTCAAGTAGATGAAGCAGTAGCTCGTGAAGCATTACGTTTAGCTATGCACAAACTTCCAATCAAATGTAAATTTGTAAAAAAAGAAAGTGGTGAAGCTTGTGAGTAATAAAGAAATTAGAGATTTAACAAACGAAGAAATCACCAAAAAAATTGAAGAATATAAAGAAGAATTATTTAATTTACGTTTTAGTCAAGCTACAGGAAATCTTGAGCATCCAGCTCGTATTAAAGAGTTAAGAAAACTAGTTGCTCGTATGAAAACAATCTTACGCGAAAGAGAATTAAATAACTAGGAGGATACTATGGAAAGAAAACAAGAATTAGTTGGTAAAGTAGTAAGTTCAACTAATAATAAAACAATTACTGTTTTAGTTGAAACTTATAAAAAAGACGCTAAATATGGAAAACGTATTAAATATTCTAAAAAATATGCTGCACATGACGAAAAGAACGCTGCAAAAGTTGGCGATACTGTTCGCATTGTAGAAACAAGACCATTATCAAAAACTAAACATTTCCGTTTAGTAGAAATTGTAGAAGAAGCAATTATATTATAGTTGCAAGCTGATAAGGAGGATTAATATATGATTCAACAAGAAAGCCGTTTAAAAGTAGCAGACAATTCAGGAGCTCGTGAACTTTCAGTTATTCGTGTTCTTGGTGGAAGTAAAGTAAAAACAGGTAATATTGGTGATATAGTTGTTGGAACTATTAAGAAAGCAACTCCTAATGGTACAGTAGGTAAAGGAAAAGTTGTTAAAGCTGTAATAGTAAGAACAAAGTTTGGTCTAAGAAGAGAAGATGGATCTTATATTAAGTTTGATGATAATGCTTGCGTTATTATTAAAGATGATAAGAGTCCTATCGGAACTCGTGTATTCGGACCAATTGCACGTGAATTACGTGAAAAAGATTTTATGAAAATTATATCACTTGCTAAAGAAGTGTTATAGTTGGGAGGTAAATTTATGAACTTTAAAACAGGAGATAAAGTTGTAGTTATTGCTGGAAAAGATAAAGGTAAAGAAGGCAAAATTACTAAAGTTCTTCGTAATGAAAATAAAATCGTTATCGAAGGCGTTAATGTTGTTAAAAAACACGTTAAACCAAATGGACAAGCTGCTGGAAGTATCGTTGAAATGGAAGCCCCAATTAATGCTTCTAATGCAATGATAGTAGATCCAAAAACTGGTAAAGCTAGCAGAATTGGACACACAACAGATAAGAACGGTAAGAAAGTTAGAGTTGCTAAAAAATCTAACTCAATTATCGATTAATTGGAAGGAGGGTAATTAATGAACCGCCTAAAAGAAAAATATCAAAATGAAATTGTACCAAGTTTACAAGAAAAATATAACTATGCTAGTGTTATGGAAGTACCAAAATTAGAAAAAATAGTTGTTAACATGGGTGTTGGTGATGCTACTAATAATAGTAAATTATTAGATGCAGCTATGAAAGATCTTGAATTAATTACAGGTCAAAAACCAGTTGCAACAAAAGCAAAAAAAGCTATTGCTGGATTTAAATTAAGAGAAGGTCAAGCAATCGGATGCAAAGTAACATTACGTGGTGAAAATATGTATAATTTCTTAGATAAATTAATTAGTATTACATTACCTCGTGTAAGAGATTTCCGTGGTGTTTCAAATAAGTCTTTCGATGGTAGAGGAAACTATACTTTAGGACTTACTGAACAATTAATTTTCTCAGAAATTGAATATGATAATGTTGTAAAAGTACGCGGTATGGATATCGTTATGGTAACTACTGCAAAAACAAATGATGAAGCGTACGATCTTTTAAAAGGTTTTGGTATGCCATTTAAGAAATAATATAGGAGGAATATTATGGCTAAAAAGAGCATGATTGCAAAAGCTAATCGCAAACCAAAGTTTAAAGTACGTGAATACACTCGTTGTCAAAGATGTGGAAGACCACATTCAGTACTTAAAAAATATGGAATTTGCCGTATTTGTTTCAGAGAATTAGCTTATAAAGGACAAATACCAGGTGTAACTAAATCAAGCTGGTAATTGAAGGGAGGACAAAAATATGGTAGTAACTGACCCAATCGCAGATATGCTTACAAGAATTCGTAATGCAAATCAAATGCGATATAAAGAAGTTGAAGTGCCTGCTTCAAAAATGAAGTTAGAAATAGCTAGAATCTTAAAAGAAGAAGGATTTATAGTTGATTTCAAAATAAAGAAAAATAACGTTCAAAATATTATCGTATTAACTTTAAAATATGGTGAAAAGAAAGAACGTGTTATTACTGGTTTAAAAAGAATTTCAAAACCAGGATTACGTGTATATGCAAAAGCTGAAGAAGTGCCAACTGTACTTAATGGTTTAGGTATCGCTATCGTTTCAACATCTAAAGGTGTTATGACAGGTAGAGATGCTAAAAAACAATCATTAGGTGGCGAAGTTTTAGCTTACGTATGGTAAGAGTAGAAAGTTAAAGGAGGATTAATATGAGTCGTATTGGTAATAGAATAATTACAATACCAGAAAATGTTACAGTATCTGTAGATGGTACAACTGTTACAGTAAAAGGTCCTAAAGGTGAACTTTCTACTGAAATCCATAAAGATATTACTGTAAACATTGAAGGAAACGAATTAAAATTAACAAGAAAAGATGATACAGTTAAGAATTTTCATGGAACTGCAAACGCTAATATCAAAAATATGATAGTTGGTGTTACAACAGGTTATGAAAAGAAATTAGAAACAATCGGTGTAGGATATCGTTTTGCTTTAAAAGGTAATGTATTAGTAGTAACTGCTGGTTACTCTCATCCTGTTGAAGTAGAAATTCCTGCAGGTTTAAAATTAGAAGTTCCAAGTAATACTGAATTAACAGTTTCAGGAACTGATAAATGCTTAGTAGGTGAATTTGCTGCTAATGTTAGAAAAATAAGACAACCTGAACCATATAAAGGTAAAGGTATTCGTTATAAAGATGAAGTAGTTCGTCGTAAAGAAGGAAAGAAAGCATCTAAATAATAAAGAGTAAAGGAGAGTAATACTTATGATTAAAAAAGTATCTCGTAATGATATGCGTAAAGCTAGACATGCTCGTGTTAGAGCTAAAGTTGTAGGTACTAAAGAAGTTCCAAGACTTAATGTGTTTAGATCAAATAATAATATCTTTGCACAAATCATTGATGATGAAAATGCTGTTACATTAGTAAGTGCCTCTTCAATTGATAAAGATCTTAAACTTGAAAATGGTAGCAATATTGAGGCTGCTAAACAAGTAGGTAAATTAATTGCTGAGAGAGCTAAAAAAGCTAAAATTACTAAAGTAACTTTTGATAGAGGTGGATACCTATATCATGGACGTGTAGAAGCATTAGCAGAAGCTGCACGTGAAAATGGATTAGAATTCTAAGAGGAGGAATCTAGATGGAAAAGGAAACTAGAAGAAGAGAACCAAGACCAAAAATGTTCGAAACAGAAATTATCAACATTGGTCGTGTTACTAAAGTAACAAAAGGTGGTCGTCATTTCCGTTTCTCTGCTACTGTTGCTGTTGGAGACAGAAAAGGTCAAGTAGGTATTGGAACTGGTAAAGCTAATGAAGTACCAGATGCAATAAAGAAAGCTGAACAAGCTGCAACAAAAAATGTAGTTAGAGTATCAATCATTGATAATAGTACTATTCCACATGAAGCTATTGGTGTAAGAGGTGCTAGTAAGGTTATGTTAAAACCAGCATCAAAAGGTACAGGAGTTAAAGCTGGTGGTCCAGTAAGAGCTGTACTTGAATTAGCAGGAGTTAAAGATATTTTATCTAAATCACTAGGTTCAAATACAAAAATTAATATGGCATTTGCTACATTAGAAGCATTAAAAGCACAAAAAACTGCTGAAGAAGTAGCAGCATTACGTGGTAAGAAAGTAGAGGATTTATTCTAATATGAAATTACATACAATTTATGCAACTGAAGGTGCTACAAAAACTCGTAAAAGAGTAGGTCGTGGTACTGGTTCAGGTACTGGAAAAACTGCTGGTAAAGGTCATAAAGGACAAAACGCTCGTAGTGGTGGTGGAGTTAGACCAGGTTTTGAAGGTGGTCAATTACCATTATTCAGAAGATTACCAAAAAGAGGTTTCTCTAATGCTAAATTCAAAACTGAATATGCTGTTATTAATTTAAGTGATTTAAATAAATTTGAAAACGATGCTGTTATTACACCAGAATTATTAAAAGAAATGGGATTAGTAAAAAATCAATTAAGTGGAATCAAAGTATTAGGAAATGGTACTTTAGAAAAGAAAGTTATCGTAAAAGCTCACAAATTCTCAAGTGTAGCTAAAGAAGAAATAGAAAAATTAGGTGGAAAAGCTGAGGTGATTTAGTATGTTTGCAACAATAAAGCAAATATTCAATCGCAAGAATAAGGATTTACAAAAGAAAATCCTATTTACATTAGGAGCTTTATTCATCTTTAAATTAGGAACTGCAATCGCTGTTCCAGGAGTTGAAACAAGTTCGTTAAAAGATTTAGGATTTTTAGAATTACTAAATACAATGGGTGGTGGAGCAATGGAGAACTTCTCTATATTTGCTTTAGGTGTTATGCCTTACATCACTGCATCAATTATAATTCAGTTACTTTCTATGGACATCGTTCCATATTTATCTGAATTAACTAAACAAGGAATTTCAGGAAGAACAAAAATGAATCAAATAACTAGAGTAGTTGGTATTATTCTAGCATTTGTTCAAGGATATATTTATTCTTTTGCATTTGTTAAAAATGGAACTGCTTTAGATTATTTACAATATTCAGTTATATTAACTGCAGGAACTGCGTTCTTATTATGGCTAGGTGATCAAATCACTGCTAAGGGAGTAGGAAATGGTATTTCATTAATAATCATGGCTGGTATATTATCTTCATTACCATCTATGTTTGTTACTGCATTTAATTCATTAGTTGATCCAACTGGTACTGTACAAACTATTGCATTTGGCGGATTTATGTTTGCACTATTTGTAATTGTGTATGTTGCTATAGTACTTGGTATAGTATATGAGGAAACTGCTGAACGCCGTATTCCAATTCAATATGCTAATAAGTCAGCTAATAGTTATGGTGGTAGACAAAGTTATATACCATTTAAATTAAATTCATCTGGAGTTATTCCTGTAATATTTGCATCAGCACTTATTTCAATTCCATCAATACTTGCATCATTTATAAAAAATGATTCATTTACATTATTTGTTAATAAGTGGATTGTTACTACAACTCCAACTGGTTTAATTTTATATGTATTATTAATATTCGGATTCGCATATTTCTATACATTCATTCAATTAAAACCAAATGAACTTGCTGATAATTTAAATAAAAATGGTGGTTATATTCCTGGTGTAAGACCTGGAGATGACACTATAGAGCATGTTTCTAAAATTATTAGAAGAATAACATTTGTAGGAGCAGGAGCGCTTGCTGTTATTGCTGCTTTACCAATTTTATTCGGATTTTTCACAGATTTACCAACAAGTGTTTCAATTGGTGGTACTGGACTATTAATTGTTGTTGGTGTTGCTTTAGAAACTTATAAACAAATAGAAAGTCAATTAATTAGCCGTAATTATACAAGAGGTAGAAGAAGATAATGAAGAGCATTATTTTTATAGCCCCTCCAGCGGCTGGTAAAGGAACTCAAGCAGTAATGCTAAGTTCTAAATACAATATTCCTCATATATCAACTGGAGATATTCTTAGAAATGCTCAAGATGATACAGAAAGAGGAAAATACATATCTAGTGAGATGGCTAAAGGTCATTTCATTAGTGATGAAATTATATTAGAATTATTAACAGAAAGATTGTCTCAATCTGACTGTGAAAATGGTTATATTTTAGATGGTTTTCCACGTAATATAAAACAAGCAGAAGAATATGAAGAAATCTTAAATAAACTTAATAAAGATTTAGGAATAGTAATTGTGCTTGATATAGATAAAGAAATTGCTAAAGAACGTATTGTTGGAAGAATTTCTTGTCCAAAATGTGGAAGTGTGTTTAACGACATGATTGAAGAATCTATGCCTAAAGAAGCAGGTATTTGTGATAAATGCAAAACAAAACTTAAAAAGAGAGAAGATGATAATGCAGAATCTTTCGAAGTTCGTTTTGAAGGTTATTTAGCAAAAACCGAACCATTAATAGAATATTATCAAAATAAAAATATCTTATATCGTGTAGATAGTAGTTTAGGTAAAGATATCACTTTTAATCAAATTGAGGATATCTTAAGAGGCTCAAAATGATAAGTATTAAAACACCACAAGAAATAGAGTTAATGAAAATTGCTGGAAAGATTGTTGGTGATACTCATAATTATTTGATTCCTTATATCAAACCAGGAATTACAACAAAAGAACTAGATCGTCTAGCAGAAGATTTTATATTAAGTCAGAATGCTACTCCTTCTTTTAAAGGACTATATGGGTTTCCTGGAACTATATGTATTTCAGTTAATGATGAAGTAGTTCACGGGATTCCTGGTAGTCGAAAATTAAAAGATGGTGATATAGTTACTCTTGATATTGGAGCTTGCTATAAGGGATATCATGGTGATTCGGCTTGGACATATAGAGTAGGTAAAGTATCAAAAGAAGTAGAATATTTACTTAAACATACTGAACAAGCTTTATATGAAGGTTTAAAACAAGTAAAACCAGGTAATCGAATTGGAGATATAGGATATGCTGTCAGTGAATATGCAAAAAAGTACAATCTAGGTGTGGTAAAAGAACTTGTTGGTCATGGTATTGGTAATCATGTTCACGAAGATCCTGATGTACCAAATTTTGGTAAAAAAGGAACTGGTCCTTTACTTAAAGAAGGTATGTGTATTGCTATTGAACCTATGCTAAATTTAGGAACAGCTAGAATATATATGCTTGATGATGATTGGACTATTATAACAGCTGATGGTAAGCCTTCAGCTCATTATGAACATACCGTTGTAGTTACTAAAGACGGATGTACAATTTTAACAAAGAGGTGAAATTATGGCTAAAGATGATACAATCGAAGTACAAGGCAAAGTTGTCGAAGTAAAGCCGGGAGGTATTTTCAAAGTAGAACTTGAAAATAAGCACACTGTAATAGCTCACGTTTCTGGTAAAATCCGAATGAACTATATTCGCATCTTACCAGGTGATACAGTTACTGTTGAACTCTCACCATACGATTTAACACGTGGGCGCATAACTTACCGAAAATAATAGTAGGAGGAATAGATATGAAAGTTAGAGCATCAGTTAAACCAATGTGCGATAAATGCAAAGTAATAAAACGTAATGGAAGATTAGAAGTTAGATGTGCTAATCCAAAGCATAATCAAAGACAAGGTTAATAGGAGGTGTTTGAATGGCACGTATTAAAGGTGTAGAAGTACCTGATAATAAAAGAATCGAAATCGCATTAACTTATATTTATGGAATCGGTAGAAGTTTATCTAATCAAATCTTAAAAGATGCTAAAGTTGATGTTAACAAAAGAGCTAAAGATTTAGATAATGATGAACTAAGTAGAATTCGTGACGAAGTTAACAAATATGTAACAGAAGGTGACTTACGTCGTGAAGTTAACATGAATATTAAAACTAAAATGGAAATTAATTCTTACCAAGGTGTAAGACATAAAAAAGGACTTCCAGTAAGAGGTCAAAGAACTAATAGAAATGCTAGAACTCGTAAGGGTAAAGGTAAAGTAGTTGCTAATAAGAAAAAATAGTTATAACTAATGAATAAGGAGGTTATATAAAATGGCTTATAAACCAAGAAAACGTAAAGTTAAGAAAAATGTGCCAGAAGGTAGAGCATTTATTCATTCAACTTTCAATAACACTATCGTAACTATTACAGATAGTGAAGGTAATGCAATAAGTTGGGCTTCTGCTGGTACTTTAGGATTTAAAGGTAGCAAGAAATCAACTCCATTTGCTGCAGGTATGTCTGCAGAAGCTGCTGGTAAAGCTGCAGTAGATATGGGTATGAAGAAAGTAGAAGTATATGTTAAAGGTTTAGGTTCTGGACGTGAAACAGCTATCCGTTCATTACAAACTGCAGGTTTAGAAATTACTTCAATTTCTGATGTAACACCTATTCCACACAACGGATGTCGTCCACCAAAACGTCCACGTGGATAATTTAGAAAAGGAGTGAGAAAAGTGTTAAACTTTGAAAAACCAGTATTTAAAATTACTGACTATGTTGAAAATAATAATTATGGAAAATTTGAATTAGAACCTTTAGAAAGAGGTTTTGGAACAACTATTGGTAATGCTCTTAGAAGAGTAATGTTATCAAATATGCCAGGTAGTGCTATAGTGGCAGTTAGAATTGATGGAGTTATGCATGAATTCCAAACAATTGATGGTGTAGTAGAAGATGTTACTACTATAGTTTTAAATCTAAAGAGTATTGTACTTAAGAAAAATGTTGAAGGATTAAAAACTATTCATTTATTTGCTGATAAAGAAGGCGTTGTAAAAGCCGGAGATATCAAATGCGATGCTGATGTAGAAGTTATTAATCCAGAACAAGTTATCGCTACACTTGCTAAAGGCGGTAAACTTGATATGGAAATGATAGTTGCAAGTGGTCGTGGTTATGTTCCAGCTAATGAAAATAAACAACATATAGAAAATGCAAAGATTGGTTTCATTCCAATAGATGCCTTATACTCACCAGTTGAAAGAATTAGCTATGAAGTAGAAAGTGCTCGTGTAGGACAAGATGCAAATTATGATAAATTAATTATGGAAGTTCATACAAATGGTTCATTAAAACCAGAAGAAGCTATGGCTTTAGGAGCAAAAATAATTATTGAACACTTAAATATTGTTACAAACTTAAGTGAACTTGCTGATACTACAGGTGTTATGTCTGCTAAACAAGAAGATAGTAAACTTAAGAAATTAGAAACATCAATAGATGATTTAGATTTCTCAGTTCGTGCTTACAATTGTTTAAAAAGAGCTAATATTAATACACTTGGTGATTTGGTTGACAAATCAGAATTAGAAATGATGAAAATTCGTAATTTAGGTAAAAAATCTTTAAAAGAAGTAATGGATAAAATTAAAGATATGGGACTTAAATTCCGTGACGAAGATTAGTAGTTAGGAGGAATAAAGATGGCTTATAGAAAATTAGGACGTACTAATAAACATAGAAGAAGTATGCTTGCTAATCTAACTAAAGACTTAATTATGAACGAAAAAATTGAAACAACTGAAACAAGAGCAAAAGAAGCTCGTAAATTTGTTGATAAAATGATTTCTTATGGTAAAGATGGTTCTTTAGTAGCTCGTAGAAAAGCTTTAGCATTTTTACAAAACGATACAGCTGCAGTTAAGAAAGTTTTCGATGACTTAGCTCCTCGTTATGCTAATAGAAATGGTGGATATACTAGAATTTTAAAATTAACTGAACGTCGTGGAGATGACGCTTTAATGGTTATATTAGAATTAGTTGAGGAAGATGCTAAATAAGCATCTTTTTTATTTGAATTTATTAAATAAAATGATATAATTAAAGTAAGATTTATTAGGAGGTTCATTATGGGACTTAATTTAGATAGCATGAAAAATATGCAAAAACCTGAATTTAATGATGGTCAAAAAAAATTAATAAAAATAGGTGTTATTGCTATAGTGGCTTTAGTTGCGGTTATATTAGTTGTTGTAATATTTTCAGCAGTAGTTGGTTCAAAAGTTTCTGATCAACAATTACAAAATATTATGATTAAAGCAGCTAAACAATATATAGAAGATAATCCTGATAAAATGCCTGATGAAATATTTGGTGTTCATGAAATTACTTTAAGTAATTTAGTAACTGGTGGATATATGAAAGAAATTACTAAGTTAAAAGGTAAAGATACTTCATGTACTGGTTCAGTATTTACTTACTTTAATAATGGTAATTATAGTTATTCAGCTAAACTTAAAAATTGTGATAGTGAAGATGCTAGTGTAACATTAGCTGATAAAATCAAAGAAGAAGATAATATAGTAGAACAAGGTAATGGTTTATATTATTATCCAGAACGTAATGTATATGTTTATCGAGGCGAATATGTAGATAACTATATCAACTTTGCAGGACAATTATGGAGAATAATGAGAATTGATGAAAATGGTAATATTAGAATGATTCAAGATGAATCTGGAATGCTTGGTCAATGGGATAATAGATATAATGTTGATAGAAAAGCTAATATAGGTATTAACTATTTTGAAGGAACTGAAAGTAGTAGAATTAAAGATTCAATCATAAGTTATTACAATGATGAAGAAAATTTTTCATCTTTAGATAAATCAGTTATGATTCCAACTGAATACTGTGTAGGTTCTCGTGCTGATGTAGATTATGATAAAACTGGTGTTATTGAATGTACTACTAAGTCAGAACTTATGGGAATTGGTGGACCAAATGTATCTGAATTATTAGAAATATCATTAGATGTAAATTGTAATTCTACATTATCAAAATCTTGTGCTAACTATAATTATTTAGCGCACTTAAAAACAAAAGGATTTTGGACTTTAACACCAACTTCTGCTAATACTTATCAAGCTTATGCTATCAATACTGGATTAATTGCATCATCTAATGCAAGTACAGTAAAAAAGATAAGCGTAGTAGCAGTTATCAATGGTAATGTAAAATATAAAGAAGGTACAGGAACTATTGATAAACCATATCAAATAGAAATAATAGGATAGTTATAAACTATCCTTTTATTGTGGCTTTTTTTAAATTATAGTATAATGTAAATAGTAGGTGATGATATGAAAGCTTTAGTGACAGGTGCTAGTTCTGGATTAGGTGCTGACTTTGCAAGACAACTAAATGAAATGGGTTATGATTTAATCTTAGTAGCAAGAAGGAAAGATAAATTAAAGAAAATTGCTTCAGAATTAAAAGGAAATGTAGAAATTATATCAACAGATTTATCTAGTACTTTTAATTGTATGAGATTATATAATAAGCTAAAAAACGAAAATATTGATGTTATTATAAACAATGCAGGTTTTGGAGTATTTGGAAAATTTGAAGAAACTAAACTTGAAAGAGAAATGGACATGATTGATACTAATATTAAATCAGTTCATTTACTAACTAAATTATTTTTAAAAGAGTTTAAGAAAAGAGATAGTGGTTATATTCTTAATGTTGCTTCATCTGCTGCATTCCAGCCGGGTCCTTTGATGGCTAGTTATTATGCTACTAAGTCTTATGTTTATAATTTAACTTGTGCAATTTATGAAGAATTGCGCAGAGATAATAGTAATGTACACATCAGCGTTTTATGCCCTGGACCGGTCAATACAGAGTTTAATAATGTAGCAGGTGTATCATTCGGTGTAAAAGCTTTAGAAAGCCCAAAAGTGGTTAAATACACTTTAAAAAGGATGTTTAAAAACAAACTTGTAATAGTACCAGGTTTCACTATGAAATTAGGTAAATTTTTTGGAAGATTTGTCCCTACTAAAATATTGATCAGAATTACATATAACATTCAAAAGAAAAAGGTGAGTTAATGAACGAATTTATATCAAAAGAGACAATAATTGGAAAGAACGTTAAAATATATCCTAATGTATTTATAGAAGGAAAATGTAAAATAGGAGATAATACAACTATTTATCCTGGTTCATTTATAGTAGATAGTGAAATAGGCGAAAACTGCATAATAAAATATTCAAATATTACTAATTCTAAAATAGGAAATAATGTAGTTGTTGGTAATTATTCAACTATAAGAGATAATGCAGTTATAATGGACAATGCTAAAGTAGGTACATGTGTAGAGATAAAAAAATCAATTGTGGGTAAAGGTTCAAAAGTACCTCATTTATCCTATATAGGGGATGCTGTAATAGGAGAAAATGTTAATATAGGTGCTGGAGCTATAACTGCAAATTATAATGGTAAGGAAAAAAATAAAACTATTATTGGTGATAACTGTTTTATAGGTACTAATGTCAATATGATAGCTCCTATAACTGTAGGTTCAAATGCTTTAGTAGCAGCAGGATCAACTATAAATAAAGATGTACCAGAAAATTCTTTATCTATTGCACGCGAAAGACAAGTAAATAAAGAGAATTATTATGAAAAAAAGAATAAGTAGTAACTTATTCTTTTATTGTAAAAAGATAGTATATATAATATAATAATATTATCATGGTGGTGATAAAATGAATGAAATTATCTCAATTAAAGATATTGATTTTAGTTACGGAAAACATGAAATATTTAAGAATTTTTCTTTAGATGTAGAAAAAGGTGATTTCATAACTATTATAGGTCCAAATGGTTCTGGAAAGAGTACTTTAGTGAGAATTCTTCTGGGGTTAGAAAAGACAACAGGAGAAATTTATGTTAATTCACTTAGAATGAATAAGCAAAATATTAGAGAAATCATGAGCAAAATCGGTGTTGTTTTAGAAAATCCTGATGATCAATTTGTTGCAGAAACAGTTATGCATGAAATTTCTTTTTCTCTAGAAAATATGCAAGTTGAATCTAGTGAAATAAGAAAAAGAGTTAATAAAATAGCGGAGTTTGTAGGAATTGAAGAACTATTAGAAAAAGAACCACATAGTTTATCTGGTGGACAAAAACAACTAGTTTCTTTAGCAAGTGCTCTTGCTATTAACCCAGATGTATTAATATTAGATGAAGCCTTTACTATGTTAGATGTAGAGACAAAAGAAAAAATTTATAAGAAAATAAAATATTTAAATGAAACAGAAAATCTAACGATTTTAAATGTCTCACATGATACTGAAGATACTTTAAATGGTAACAAAATATTAGTTTTAGATAATGGAAAAGTTATTTTGTATGGTCCAAAAGAAGAGGTTCTCTTAGAAGAAAAAAAATTTAATAATTTAGGTCTAGCCTTACCTTTTATGGCAGAATTATCTATTAAGTTAAAGTATTATGATTTAATTGATGATTTGATTTTTGATATGGATGAGATGGTGAATAAATTATGGAAATAAAGTTTAATGAAGTTAGCTATACATATAATTCGAATTCACCAATAAAAAAAGAAGCCTTAAAAAAAATTAGTCTAAGTTTTGAAGAAGGTAAAGTTACTAGTGTAATAGGAAAAGCTGGAAGTGGTAAATCTACTATGGCAGAGCTTATGAATGCACTTTTATTTCCAACAGAGGGTACTATTGAGATAGGCAATTTCTTGATTACTTCAAAAGGAATTAAGAAGAATAAAAGAATAAATGATTTACGAGTTAATATAGGATTAGTTTTTCAACTTCCAGAAGAACAATTTTTTAACATAACAGTAAAAGACGAAATTTCTTTTGGAATGAAGTATTTTAATTATAAAACAAAAGATATAGACAAAAGAGTTAGTGACGCATTAAAGATGGTTGGTTTAAATGATGATTATTTAGATAGAAACCCTTTAACTTTAAGTAATGGAGAAAAGAGAAAAGTTGCTATAGCATCAATTATAGCCTTTAATCCAAAGATAATTATACTAGATGAACCA
Source organism: Bacilli bacterium (assembly GCA_017461465.1). Classification (GTDB taxonomy): domain Bacteria; phylum Bacillota_I; class Bacilli_A; order RF39; family UBA660; genus RGIG4266. The sequence goes on along the minus strand of JAFTYN010000018.1, from coordinate 5,481 downwards.
ACTATTGGATTAGATAATGAAAGTAAAAAGAACCTAATACAAATGATAAGAAAATTAAAAATGCGTCTTAATAAAACCATTATTGTAATAAGCCATGATATAGAATTAGTGCATACTATAAGTGATCATATAGTTGTGTTAGATAATGGAGATATTATCACACAAGGTGATAAATATTATGTATTTAAACAAGAAGAACTTTTAAATCAATATGGATTAAAAGTTCCTAAGATAATAGAATTTTCTAATTTAGTATATAATCGTAAAGGAATAAAGATTGGGTATAGGGATGAAATGAATGATTTAATAAAGGATATATATAGGTATGTCAAATAATTTTTTGGTTGGAAGTTATTATCCAGTAAAATCTAAAGTTCATTTTATGAGCCCAATTTCCAAAATATTATGTACACTTATTTTTATAGTTACTACTTTTTTATGTAGTGATCCAAGATTAATGTTATTACTTAGTATGGTAATTGTTTTAGTTACAGAGATGGCCCGTCTTCCTAGACGCATCTATTTTAAAACATTTAAAAGTCTTAGATTTGTTATTGTTTTTATTATATTAATTTACTATTTATTAGGAACAGATTTAGAAACCGTTCTAAATATGATATTAAGAGTTATAAATATAGTTTTATATACTAGTGTACTTACTTTAACAACACCTCCTACTGAAATAACATATGGGTTACAAAAAGTTCTTAGTCCACTTAGAATATTAGGAATAAGGGTGAAAAAACTTTCTTTATCTTTAACTTTTGCTTTAAGGTTTATTCCTATGTTTTTGGATGAGGGGAACCGTATTTTAAAAACTCAAGCAAGCAGGGGTATAGATTATTATGCATCAGGAATTAAAGGGAAGTTTTTAGCAGTAAAATCAATGCTTATTCCTATGTATATTCAAACTGTTCATAAAATAGATCTTATGGCTGAATCAATGCAAGTAAGATTATATAATATAAATAATAAAAGAACTAATTTTAAGAAAGCTAAATGGGGATTTTTTGATACTTTTTTACTTCTAATACATTTAGGAATATTAGGATTAATTATTGCAAGGATGGTGATATAGTGAGATATTTAATGACGGTTTCTTATGATGGTTCAAAATACCATGGTTACCAAAAACAACCTGATATGAATAGTGTTCAAGAAACTTTAGAAAATATACTTACTTCAATTAATTCTAATAATTTTGTAAGTATTAGTGCTAGTGGTAGAACTGATAGTGGAGTTCATGCTTTAAATCAAAAGATTCATTTTGATTTGGATAAAGAATTAAATGTGGAAAAATTAAAATATTCTATTAATAGGATGTTACCACCAAGTATTTATGTAAAAGATTTAATAATAGTTTCTGATACATTTCATGCAAGATTTGATGTAAAAAGAAAAGAGTATACATATAAAATTAATTTAGGAGAATATAATCCAATAGAATGTGATTATGTATATCAATACAATAGTACTTTAGATATTGATAAAATGAAAGAAGCTTCTAAATATTTTATGGGTGAGCATAATTTCAAGTCTTATACTAAAGGATGTGAAGATAAAGAATCTTACATTAGAACTATATATGATATTAAAATAAGCTTAGAAGGTAATATCTTAAGCATAGTATTTAGTGGTAGTGGTTTTTTAAGATATATGGTTAGAAATATGGTGGGATCTCTAATTGAGGTTGGCGCTAATAAAATAGAACCTAAAATAATTAAAGAAATTATAGAAGCCGAAGATAGGAAAGAGTCTGGGATATGCGCTCCAGCTAGTGGTCTTTATCTATCGAATGTAATTTATGAAGATTAAGAAAATATTAGTTTTAATTTTAGCTATTATTACATCCATCGTATATGTATTACTATTGAATGATTATTTAGGTAAGGAAAAACCAACTTTTTCCACTGAAAAAAAAGAAGAAAAACCTAGCGAGTCTATTACGGTTGACAAAATTCTAAATTTTATTAGTGATTATGAACTCAACAATTTAGATTTTGCTAATATCCAATTTAATGAAGTTGAAAAGCTTACTAATCAAGATAAAATAATAATGTCATATTTAGCACTAGAAGATGAAATTGATTTTTCTAAAGGAGTTAGTTATACAAAATTAGAAACATACTTAAGAACTGTGTTTGGAAAAAGAATAACTTTAGAAAATGAGAATCTAATATACAAAGAAAATAAAATATTGAGTTATGACGATGAAACAGATACTTATACATTAATAAACAATAAAGACTTAGAGTTATATCTTTCAAAATATAATTATATTAGTGAGTTTAAAACAATTGATTCTGAATATATATTAACAGTTAATAAGTTTTTTGAAAGAGATAATAAAGTTTATATTTCATTTGGAGACTTACAAAATGATATGAATGTTCTTTTTGAAATTCCTGAAGAAGAAGAAAATAAAACAACTTATATTAAGAATTATGTTAATAGTAAATATGAAGAAATATTAGAAGATTTATCTATTTATACTTACACTTTTGCTAAAGAGGATGGTTCTTTAATATTAAAAAGTTATAAAAAAGAAAAATAAGTTATAAAACATTCAAAACCCCTTGACTTTATAGGGGTTTTTTAGTAGAATCTTACTTGGTACATTTATTATCCCATTAAGTGAGATGTGGGAAGTCTTACTTAAAATTTTTATTTAAAGAAAGGGAAAAAAATATGAAAAATACTTACATGCAAAAAAAAGAAGACGTTGTACGTTCATGGTATGTAATTGATGCTGAAGGTCAATCTTTAGGTCGTGTTGCTACAAAAGTTGCTCATGTTTTACGTGGTAAACATAAACCAACTTATACTCCACATATTGATTGTGGTGACTATGTTATCGTTATTAACGCTTCTAAAGCAGTTTTAACTGGTAATAAACTAGATGGTAAAGTTTATTATAATCACAGTGGATTCACTGGTGGTTTAAGAGAAAGAACTGCAAGAGAAATGAAAGAAAATTATCCTGTTGAAATGGTTGAAAGAGCTGTTAAGGGAATGCTTCCAAACGGAAGATTAGGACGTCAAATGTATAAGAAATTATTTGTTTATGCAGGGGAAAATCATCCTCATGCTGCTCAACAACCAGTTGAGTTAAAAGTTAAATAATAGGAGGTTTATTAAATGAGTAAAGTTTATATTGGTACAGGTAGAAGAAAATCTTCAATCGCTCAAGTTAAAATGGTTCCTGGTAAAGGAAAAATTACTGTTAACGGTAGAGACGTTAGAGAATTCTTCCCATACGAAACAAACGTTATGGATTTAAAACAACCTTTAGTTGCTACAAATAATGAAGAAACATTTGATATTGAAGTTAAAGTAAATGGTGGCGGATTCACTGGTCAAACTGGTGCTATTCGTTTAGGTATTACTAGAGCTTTATTAGAATATGACAAAGCTAATGAAGGTAGCGAAAATAGTTATAGAGCTATTTTAAAAAGAGCTGGATTTGTTACTAGAGATTCTAGAGTTAAAGAACGTAAAAAACCAGGTCTTAAAGCTGCTCGTAGAGCTCCACAATTCTCAAAACGTTAATATTCTTTCATGTATGTACGGAAGTATAATCTTAGGATTATACTTCTTTTCTTATTATATGGTATAATTGTTTAGGAGGAATTTGTATGAGACTTAGTAATGAATGGAAAGACTATGAATGTATAGATGCCGGTAATGGCGAAAAATTAGAAAGATGGGGAAAAGTAATATTTAGACGTCCTGATCCTCAAGCTATGTGGCCAATTGAGAATGATGATAGTTGGAAGAATGTTGATGGTTTTTATCATCGTTCTAATAAAGGCGGTGGATATTGGGACTTTAAAAAACAGTTACCTGATTACTGGACAGTTAATTATAAGGATTTGACTTTTAAAGTAAGCCCAACTAATTTTAAGCATACTGGTTTATTCCCTGAACAAGCTACTAATTGGGATTTTATGATGGAAAAAATTTCTAATGCTAATAGAGAAGTAAAAGTATTAAATTTATTTGCATATACTGGTGGTGCTACAATGGCATGCTCTAAAGCAGGAGCAGTAGAAGTTGTTCACGTAGATGCAAGTAAAGGAATGACAGAATGGGCAAAAGAGAATATGAGATTATGTCATTTAGAGAACAATCGTATACGTTTTATTGTTGATGATTGTTTAAAATTTGTTGAAAGAGAAGCTAGACGTGGAAATAAATATGATGCGATTGTTATGGATCCTCCAAGTTATGGTAGAGGTCCAAATGGAGAAGTTTGGAAATTTGAACATAATTTACATAATTTAATAAATGCATGTATGAAAATATTGAGTGATAAACCATTATTTTTCTTAATTAATTCTTATACTACAGGTATATCTAGTACAGTATTATTTAATATTTTAAAAACTACATTAGAGCCTAAATATAATGGTATGGTAGATGCTGGAGAAGTTGGTTTACCTATTACAAAAAATAATTTAGTTTTACCATGTGGTATATATGGAAGATGGCAATCAAATGATTAATGTAGTTTATGAAGATAATCATATTATAGTAGTGGAAAAACCAGTTAATATTCCTGTTCAAGCAGATGATTCAAAAGACTTAGATTTTCTTAGTATGATAAAGAAATATATAAAAGATAAATATAATAAACCGGGAAATGTTTACGTAGGATTAGTTCACCGTTTAGATAGGCCAGTAGGTGGAATAATGGTTTTTGCTAAAACTAGTAAAGCTGCTAGTAGATTAAGCGAGCAAGTAAGGCTTAACAAAATTAAAAAGGTTTATCATGCTGTTATAGAAGGAAAACCTCTTAAGGAAGGTCATCTAGAAGATTATTTATTAAAAGATAGCAAAACTAATACTACAAAAGTGAACAAAAATGGAAAACTTTCAATTTTAGATTACAAACTTATTTCTACAGTGGAAAACTTAAGTTTAGTTAAAGTTTTTTTAAAAACTGGTAGATCTCATCAAATAAGAGTTCAATTTAGTTCAAGAAATTTACCTTTATATGGAGATCAAAGATATAATAAAAATGCTAAAGTAGGTCAGCAAATAGCTTTATATGCTACTTCTTTATCTTTTGAACATCCTACAACAAAAGAGAACTTGACTTTTGAATTAGATTTGCCTAATAAATATCCATGGAATATTCACAATATAAATAACTTTTAAAAAGAATTTTTAGTGAGCTAAAAGTTCTTTTTTATTAATATAAAATGTAAAACATATACTTAATAAGGTGATAATATGAAAAAAATAATCATATTACTTAACTTGTTAAGTATTTTTTGTTTTCTTAAAGTATATGCTAAAAATCAAGTTTTAGCAGGTAGAGTAATTTGTATTGATGCAGGACATGGTGGAATAGGATTAATCCAAAATAAACTATAACGCATATATATTAAGTTTATAAAGGTACTTTGAAAAAAGTATCTTTTTTAATGAAATAAAGGAGGAATGGAAAAATGAATTTAAATTATGCAATATTTAGAA
>JAFTYN010000090.1 GCA_017461465.1 Bacilli bacterium | reverse complement strand
TAATAAAGTGGTTGTACCAAAGGAATACCTTGAGTAGAATATTTATAGGCTTCAGAATATAGATACGGTATTAATCTATGTCTTAATTGTAAATATTCTTTAGCAATAACATAAGTTTTTATATTCCATTTCCAAGGCTCTCTTTTATAGTATTTACCCCAGTCAGCTCCAAATTTCATAATTGGACTAAAGACTCCTAATTGAACAAATCTTGTATATAATTCATTATCTTCAGTACCTTTAAAATATCCACCTATATCATGACTCCACCAAGATACTCCTAAATTAGCAGCATCTGCATTATGAACAGGTATTGCTTTTAAAGTATCCCAGCTTACTTCAGTTTTACCTGAATATAAAACTGGATATCTATGAGGAGTCATAAACGAGTTATAACCTAAAACCATAGGTCTACGTTTATAATCACGCATCATATCATAAAAATGATAATGTTTTAATCTAAATAGTTCATCACTCTTATCTTTATTAAAATAATCTATCCAGTAGAAGTCTACTCCTAAAGCATCAAGTGGATGAATAAATAATTTCAAATATACATCTATAAATTTAGAATCATATATATTAAATGGTATTTTACCAGTAGCATCTGCTGGTAAATATTCCTTTGCTTTCTCAAAATAATTATCTATTGAATATATACCTTCAGTAGGATTAACACTTAAACCTAATCTAACACCCTTACTATTTAAGTATTTAATCATTCCTGCTGGATCTTTAAAATATTCATTATTAAATGAAAAACCAGTTTTCAAATGATTCTTACCATCTTTAATTCTTTTGTGCCAATCTTTATCTAAAAGTAATATTGACATAGGTATATCTTTTCTTTCAGCAGTTGTTATTAACTCTCTTATATCTTCATCTGTATAGGCTTCATTTTTTTGCCACCAGTTACCTAATGCATATCTAGGTATTAATGCAGGCGCACCAGTTAACTTATAATAATCTTTTAAAGCAAGATCAAAATCTTTTAAATATACAAATAAATATATATCAGTATTTTTATGTTCTCTAGGAACTAACTCCCCATTCTCATTAAATACTTGCGAATCACTATCATTAAAACTAACAAATCCATCTATAGAATATAGACTCTTCATTAGTTTTTTCTTTTTACCTACTCCAAGAAATAATCCAGGCGCTCCATAATTTCTAACTTCTGGATGTCCAAAATACCAATATTTATTATCAGAATTAGAAATATCTACTTTTAAATTACCTGAATGATTAAATTTTCCTCCATAGAATGGAGCATTTTTTGTATAAGAAAGGACAAAGTATGCTGTTTTAATTTCAATATATCTATCATCTTCACGCACTACAAATTTAGGAGCATCAAATTCCCTATTCCATGCGAATTCAGTAGGTCTATCTTCAAACACACCATCAATACTATATTCAAGTCTTATTAAGCGTTCACTTAAAATAGTAAATCGATAATGTTCACCCTTATATACGCATTCTTCTTTAGGTAAATTGGTTGCTGTAGGTATTTTGAAATTATCACCTAAATTATACATATTATCCCTCCTATAATTCTTCTATCTTTAAAAAGTTAGTATGTTTAACATCCTTAAATGGATATCCTCCAGTTACTACGATTTTATCTCCTTTTTCAGTTTCTATAATATCTTTAACCATTTTTTTAGATGCCTCAACAATTCTATCGAATGTTTTAAGTTCATTAATTTGAACTGGAAGTACACCATAATGAAGTTGTAATGATTTAACAGTTAAAGGATTTGGACTAGCTGCTATAATAGGACAGCTTGGTCTAAAACGACTTATCTTTCTAGCTGTATAACCACTTATAGTTGGTGCAAAGATTGCTTTACACTTTAAATAATTAGCTGTTTGAGCTACGTTGTATGATATAAGACCAGTAGTATCTTTAGTTTCTGTTCTAATAGCTTTATCCATAAATTCTAAATAATTAACATCTTGCTCTGCTGAATGAATAATTTTTTCCATTGTTTTTAATGTCTCAATTGGGAAAAAACCTATAGTTGTTTCATCAGAAAGCATAACTGCATCTGTTCCATCAAGTACGGCATTAGCAACATCCGATACTTCTGCTCTTGTTGGAGTAGCATTATCTTCCATTGAAGATAACATTTCAGTTGCAACAATACTCACTTTTCCTGCTATATGACATTTACTAATAATAGCTTTTTGAATTCCAGGAACTCTTTCTACTTCAACTTCTACACCAAGATCTCCGCGAGCTACCATAATACCATCACTTACTTTGATGATTTCTTCTAAATCTTCTAAAGCTCTTTCATTTTCTATTTTAGCAATAATACCAATATGGTCATTTCCCATATTAATTAATAAGTCATTTACTTCAAGAATATCTTCATGAGTATTAATATAAGAAAGTGCTAAAAAATCAGCATTTAATGTATTAGCAAGCAATATATCATCTTTATCTTGATCTGATAAAAAAGGTATATCAAGTCTTACACCTGGAATATTTACTCCCTTATGGTTAGTTAACTTTCCACCTGTAACTACTTCACAAAGTAAATAATCTTGACCTTTATCAAGTACTTGGAATACAACATGTCCGTCATCAACTTTAATTAAACTATCATAATTAACATCTTCAATTAATTTAGGATAGTTTATTGAAAGTTTAGTTTCATCCCCTAAAGTATCATCTGTATATATTCTTATCTTAGTACCAGCTACAAACTCTGCTTCACCATTAAAAAAGTTACCTACTCTAATTTCAGGTCCCTTTAAATCAAACATAAGTGCTACATGAGTACCAAGTTCTTCATTTAATTCATTTATTTTATTAACTACATCCATACAAAAATCATAATCTGCATGTTTTAAATTGATGCGCGCTACATCCATTCCAGCCTCAATTAACCCCTTAATTACTTCTTTACTTTGACTAGAAGGCCCAATAGTAGCGACTACTTTAGTCTTATTCATCTATTATCACCTAGTATAATTATATCATAATTTAAGTATATATAAATATAAAAAAGAAAGTTTTTAAACTTTCTTTTCTTCTAAACTTTTTTCTTCTTCTTTTAATTTTCTTAAGTAAGAATCACTATTAATAGCTATTCCTATAATAAGAGCATAAGATAAAATATATATCCAGATCATTAATACTACTATTCCAGCTAAACTACTATAAAATACATTGTAATTTGAAAAATTATTAACATATATAGAATATATAAAAGTTGCAAATAACCAAGTTATAGTAGTAAATATAGCACCTTTAGTCATATTACGACTAGGAATTGTTTCATCAGGTGCCATAGTAAAAATTGTTTTAATCATTAGGTACATTATAGAAATACCTAAAGTCCATCTAATTAATAAGAATAAATAACGAACTAACGTAGGCATAGCCTTTCCGAAGAATAATCCGTATAAGAATTCTAATAAATTAGTACCAAATGCCATTACAACAATCATGAATAAGAATAAAAGTATTAAGATGATAAGCATTATTAATGCTTTTATCCTCTTTCGTATATAAGAATCACTTTCTATTTTAAATAAAGTATTTGATGCAATAATCAAAGAGCAAGTACCATTAGATGCCATAAAAAAGGCAATTACCATTGGAAGCCCCACTCCAAAAGACGGAGAATTAAAAGCAGGAAGTAAAATTTCAATTATTTGATTAGGTAAAATGTCAGATAAAGCTTCAGTTAAACTACTCATAGAAATAGAAAACTGTGAAGCTAAAACACCTACTAGTGTTACCATAGGAATCATTGAAAGCACTATATAAAATGCTACTTGACCTGGAAGTATCCTAAGTTCCTGCTTTTTAATTATATTTTTTAAACGATTAGCATAATGTAAAAAACGTTTATAAATCTTTTTCATACTAATTATTTAATTCTTCCTTATTATTTCTCATATCAAGAGTCGCCTCATTAACTGCATCATCAATAGTTTTAATACCATCAGTTATCATACTATAACCAATAGCAGCACCAAATCCATGTGCAAGTTCTTTAAATTCTTTAGTTAACTTCTTAATATAAGATGCAACTTGTTTTTCATCATATTCTACTAAATATATTAAGAATTCATTACCATTAGTTCTAATAATATCACTATTTGGCATTTGATTATTAATTAATATATTAGCAGCTTGTTTAATTACTTCGTCCCCTTCTTGGTGACCATAATTATCATTAATATATGCAATATTATTTAAATCTACAATAATAATTGATTGTGGATAAACCTCACTAGCATCCCATAACTCAATATTTTCATTTAAATAATTACGATTTTTAAGTGAAGTAAGCATATCAACATATTTAAGCTTATCTTCTTTTTTCATGTTGTTAATTTTTCTTTTCTTAGTTCTATTTGGCATAAATCTACTTCCAAGTAAGAATGCCACTATTAACACTAATATAGAACAAATACCAGTTACAATAGTCTTTAATAAGCCACTTGTAGAAGTAGCATTTAATGCATTATAGTATCCTGTATTAATTAAAGATTTTTCATTAATAAAGCTTAAATAGAAATCAAAATATTTTTCGAATACTTCATTATTATTAATATCTCTAATCATATATTCATAATTACCATTTAATGCATAACGTGCATCCACTTTATAATCTCTAAAATTACTTTCTTTATAAAAATTATAAGTAGCTTCATCAATTACTAC
>JAFTYN010000089.1 GCA_017461465.1 Bacilli bacterium | reverse complement strand
GGTTGTAGATGAATCACCTTCTTTAGAAGAACTAGATACACTTGATGCATTAGCAATCATAACACTAACTTTAAATCTTTCTTCGTCTTTATCTACTCCAATACCAGTTACTATAGCAAAGTCAGATAATTCATGATAGTTGTAACATCCAGTACAAAACATAGTAAGTAATAATATAATTAATATTTTTATTTTCATATTAATCCTCCAATCTGGTTTTATTCTTTTTAACCAAATAACTAGGTCTTTTTCTTAATTTATTATGGGGTTTGGTAATTAATCCTTCTTTAAATAAACTTTTATTATATGGAGAATATGGTATTAAGTATGGTACTCCAAAAGAGTTTAAACTTGATAGTTTTGTTATAAGTAGGATAGATGCGATTATAAAGCCAATTAATCCTATTATCGAACTTAATATTATGAATAGTAGTCTCCACCATCTAAAAGCATTTATAATATCTAAATCAGTAAATAGTAAACTTGTTATAGATGTTATTGCAACTATAATAACAACAATAGGAGAAACTAATCCTGCATTAACAGCAGCATCTCCAAGTACTAAAGCACCAACTATACTTATGGAAGTTCCCATTACTTCGGGAAGTCTCATATCACTTTCTCTGAGCATTTCAAAAGTAAGCATTAGTATAAGTGTTGCAAAGGCTGTTGGAAATGGTACTCCAGCTCTTTGAATAGCGAGTGATATTAAAAGAGTATCAGGAATAACTTCTTGGTTAAATGTAGTAATAGCTATATAAAGGGCTGGTGTTGCTATTGTTACTATCATAGCTAAAAATCTTATTATTCTAGTTAAAGTAATATTTATAGCTTTTTGATAACTATCTTCAGGACTATGCATAAAATTATCAAAAGTTGCAGGAAGAACAAGAGCATTAGGAGTATTTTCCATAATAATAGCTATTTTACCTTCAAGTAAATTAGCACATACTAAATCAGGTCTTTCTGTATTTAAAACTAAAGGAAAAAATGCTTCGTTATCAGGAATCAAAAAATCTCTTATATATCCAACATCTAAAATACCATCAATATCTATATTTTTAATTTTTGTTCTTATAAGCTCTATTCTAGATTTTTCTGCTAAATCATTTATATAAGCAATACTAACTTTACTTTTAGTTCTTCTTCCGATTATAAATTCTTCAAATCTTAAATTTTTATCTTTAATTCTTTTTCTAATTAATCCAATATTTTTATTATAGTTTTCAGTAAATGCATCTTTAGGACCTTTTATTGTTATTTCACTTTCTGATTTTTGTACACCTCTATCAAGTATCTCTTTTGTTTCAACTGCAATACATTTTTTATAACCATTTATAAAAACGATAGTAAATCCATTTGATAAGTAATTAATAATGTCTTTAAAGTTATCTACTTTTTTAATAGTGCTATTATAAATATGATTGTTTAAAGTATTAAAGATGTTACTAAATACATTGTCAAAGATAAAACTATGTTTAATAGTATCTACTACTGATTTAATTAGAAATTGACTTATTTTGTCATCACTAGAAACACTAGTATAAAAAGCAAAGCCAATTTCTTTATTTTTAACTTTAATATATCTAGTATTAAAGTCAGGACTATTACCATTTAACTTCTTTATTTCTTTTAAATTATCTTTAACATTTTTATTAATTTTCATAATTCCTCCTGATATATTATTAGTATTATTAGAAAAAATATTAAAAAAATACATTTTGTGTTATAATTTTGGTAGGTGATGTAGTATGACAACTGAAATAGAACGTATATTAATAATGGTACTTATAACATTTTTATTTGTAGCTATATTAATTCCGTTCATAAAGAAAATTGCTTTTCATGTAGGTGCTTTAGATATTCCAGATGCAAGAAAAGTTCATAAGGCTCCTATGCCTCGTTTAGGTGGTCTTGGAATATATTTAGGATTCTTACTTGGTTATATGATTTTTGGTGTACCAAGTGCACTTATGAATTCTATATTAATAGGTAGTTTTATAATTGTTCTTACTGGTGTTGTAGATGATATTAAACCACTTCCAGCTAGTGTTAAATTTGTTGGGCAGTTAATAGCGGCTATTATAGTAGTATTCTATGGTAATCTAGTTATGTATGAAGTATCAGCCTTTGGTATTGTAGTAGACTTTGGGATACTTGCATATCCACTTACAATATTCTTTATTTTAGGATGTATTAACTGTATTAATTTAATTGATGGTTTAGATGGGCTTGCAGGTGGAATAAGTGCTATATACTTTTTAACAATAGGTATTATTGCAACTATGCAAGGTAAATTTAGTTTAGACTGTGTACTTACATTTGTTATGTTAGGTTCTACTCTAGGATTCTTATTACATAATTTTAATCCAGCCAAAATATTTATGGGTGATTCAGGCTCAATGTTCTTAGGTTTTATGATTGCTGTAATAGCATTATTAGGATTTAAGAATGTAACTATGACTTCACTTATTATTCCAGTTTTATTAATAGCTATACCTATACTTGATACATTATTTGCAATACTAAGAAGATTACTTAAAGGTCAAAGTATTTCTGCTCCAGATAAATTTCATATTCATCATCAATTATTAAATAGAAATTTATCTCAAAGAACTACTGTACTTATAATATATTTAATTGATATGTTATTTGCTTTAGCATCAATAGTATACTTCTTAAAAGATAGATTCTTAGGATACATAGTTTATGGAATATTATTATTTATAGTATTATTCTTTATTTTAAAAACTAATGTTATTTATGAACATCCTAAAAAAGAATCAAAAGAAGAAAAGAAAGAAACTAAAGAAGAAAAAGTAGAAGTTAGCAAAAAACAAGTTAAAAGAAATAAAAAGAAAAAATAATAAATAATTAAAAAAAGTCCATAATATCTATAGGTGATATTATGGATTTTAGTTTAATGGACTTTTTTAATACAACATATAGAGCTTTTATTTCGTTAATAACTTTATTTTTAATAACTAAGTTAATAGGTAAAAGACAAGTATCAGAACTAAGTTTATTTGATTATGTAATTGGTATATCAATTGGTAATTTTGCTGCAGAAATGACTATAAATTTAGATTCTAATGAAATTAATGGAATAGTATCAGTAATAATCTTTGGTTTTATAGCATATGCTGTATCATACTTAACTTTAAAAAGTAAGAAGGCAAGAAAGTTCTTTACAGGGGGACCTACATTACTTATTCAAAATGGTAAAATTATTGCTGATAATATGAAGAAAGTTAAATTTGATTTAGATGATTTACTTGAAATATGTAGATGCAATGGTTATTTTGATATTAACCAAATTGAATATGCCTTAATGGAAGCTAATGGTGAACTAAGTTTTCTACCTAAAGTTGAGTATAAACCAGTTACTGTAGGAGATCTTGATTTAAAAATAAAGCAAGACTCCTTAGTAGCTAATATACTAATGGATGGAAAAATAATTGAAAGTAATTTAGAAAAAATGGGTAAAGATGTTAAATGGCTTAAACATGAATTAAAAGTAAAAGGTTATAAAGAATATGATGATATTCTTTTAGTAACACTTGATATTAATGATAAAATTACTATTTATGAGAAAGAATTTAAAGATGTAATAAAAAATGTTGTTGAATAATATATGTAAATAAGAGTACTAATCTTTGACTTAGTACTCCTTTTTGTTTATAATATTATTAGATGATAGGGTGATAAAATGAACAGAAATTTTTGTGCATCAGTATTTATAATAAATCCAGAAACTAAAAAGATTTTATTAGTTAAACATAAAAAGATGAATAGGTGGGTTCAACCAGGGGGACATATAGAAAATAATGAAACACCAGAAGAAGCTGCTTTAAGAGAAGTTTATGAAGAAACTGGTTTAAAAGTTTCTTTGGTTGGTGAAAGATTTCCACGTGAAAGTGATTTTATAAGACCACTTGGAATTCAAAAAAATGCTAATGGTAATGGAGAACTTCATATAGATATAATATATGCAGGGGTACCTAATTATAGTGTTATGCCTAATATTAATAAAGAAGAAAATTATGGTGCTAAATGGTTCAGTAGAGGAGAACTAGAACATGTAGATGTTTTCCCTGATATAAAGATAACTATGGATTATCTTTTAAAAGAAGTATTTAAGTAGGTGATTATATGGAATTATTTGAATTATTTTTTAATTCAGAAATGACTGATTTTTGGGTAAATGTACTTCTTCCTATACTTTCAATAATAATACCAGTATTTGCAACTGTATATACTGTTAATAATACTATTAATGCTCGTAATAAAGAAAATCATCAACCATATTTAGTTCTTGAAAAAGTACTAGATGTTGATGATATCAATAAATTTTCTTATTATTTAACTCCAGTAGGAAGAAATTATTTAGAAGCTCATCCTGAGATAGATTATTCTAATATAGAATGTGAAAATGATATAGCAGTAAAACTAATTTTACATAATATTGGATATGGTGTTGCTACAAATATTAAATTTTATAATTTATTAACAGGAAAACAAGTACATGGTACTCAGGCTTCAAATGCAGATACTAATCAAAAATTATTTACAACACTAGATATGGAATCTTCAGAAGAAAAATCAGTACAAGCAAGATTAATTAATCTTGTTAGAGAAGATGAAGGTGGTATTGAAATAGAGGACCACATAAGAATGCTTTGTGTTTATAGAGATTTATATAATAATATATATAACTTTATTATAAGTATAAATGCTAAAAGTAATAATCATTATGATTTCTTTGCTTATCAACCATCTAGTAATAGTTATGCTAAATGGAAAAAAGAAAATAAGAAAGAATTTAATGCAATAATAAAGCAATATAAAGAAAGAAAATAACAGAACAAAGTTCTGTTATTTTTTCTTTTTACTCTTATAATTTTTTAGAAGAACAATAATAGCAGCAAGAATAATGATTACATAATCAATCCAAGTTCTTTCTTCTAATTCTTCCTTAGTAACTTCTTTCTTTTCAGTATCAGTTTTTTCAACTTCAGTAAAATCTTCAGGGATTTCACCACTCCAGATATTTAATTTTTTTTCTTTTGCCTTAGCTTCAACTTTTTGTAAATCTTCTGTATACTTATAATCACCATAAAGATATGCAACTTCTGCTAAACCTTTGGCTAAAATCTTTTCTTGAAGTAATTCTCCATCAACAAATACCCAAACTAAGTGTCTAGAATATTTATCGGTTTTATCACTATCTGGATCATATTCTATTTCTATTTTTTTAGCTTTAGTTAAAGTTTCACAAGTATAGTTACTTGCTTCTTTTCCATATGGTTCTTTTTCTTTAGTAGATTCTGGTGTATCTATAGCAAGAAATCTTGCTTTAATAACTTCTCCATTTAAATTAAAATTAGCAGTATCGCCATCAACACATTTTGCTAGAGTAACTTCTTCTTTTGCAAATACTGAAATTGGAAAGATAAAAAGAGTAATTAATACAAATAAATACTTCTTCATATTATCATCCTCATAAAAATTATATCATATTTAAAGGGAAATCTTTACACAAACTATTATTTTATGATAAAATATAGCAGTTGCAAGGAAGTGTTAGTATGAAAAATATAAGAAATATCGCAATTATAGCCCATGTTGACCATGGTAAAACTACTTTAGTAGATAAACTACTTCATATGTCAGGTACTTTTAGAGAAAATGAACAAGTTGATGAAAGAGTAATGGATTCTAATGCCATAGAAAAAGAAAGAGGTATTACAATTCTTGCTAAAACAACTGCTATTGATTATAAAGGTACACGTATTAATATATTAGATACTCCAGGACATGCTGATTTTGGTGGAGAAGTAGAAAGAATTATGAACATGGTTGATGGTGTTCTTTTAGTAGTAGATGCTTATGAAGGAACAATGCCTCAAACTAGATTCGTTCTTAAGAAAGCTTTAGCAGCAGGTGTTACTCCAATTGTTGTTGTAAACAAAATTGATAAACCAACTGCAAGACCAAAAGAAGTAGTAGATGAAGTATTAGATTTATTTATTGAATTAGATGCAGATATTGAACAATTAGAGTTCCCAGTAGCGTACTGTTCTGCTATAAATGGAACTTCAAGTTTAGATCCAGATATAAATACACAAGAAAATACTATGGATCCAATTTTAGATTTAATTTTAGAATATATACCAGCTCCAAAAACAGAAATAGATGGCTCTTTACAATTCCAACCAGCTTTACTAGATTATAATGATTTCGTAGGTAGAATTGGTATTGGTAGAGTTAAAAGAGGTAATGTTAAAGTTAACCAAATGGTATCTTGCGTAAGATTAGATGGTTCTATTAAACAATTTAGAATTCAAAAAATGTTTGGATATTTCGGGTTAAAAAGAATTGAAATAACTGAAGCAGAAGCAGGAGATATAATTGCAATAGCAGGACTTCCAGATATTGAAGTAGGTGAAACTGTATGTGAAATTGGTAAAGAAGAAGCATTACCAAAACTACATATTGATGAACCAACACTTCAAATGACTTTTGGAACTAATACAAGTCCATTTGTAGGTCGTGAAGGAAAGTTATTAACTGCTAGTAAAATTGAAGAAAGATTATTCAAAGAAACAGAAAGAGATGTTTCTTTAAAGGTTGTTCGTAATGAAGGAACTGAGACTTGGACTGTATCAGGTCGTGGTGAATTACATTTATCTATTTTAATTGAAAATATGAGAAGAGAAGGTTTTGAACTTCAAGTATCTAAACCAGAAGTTATTAAAAAAGAGATCGATGGTGTTATGTGTGAACCATTTGAAGAACTTCAAATTGACTGCCCAGATGAATATGTTGGTGGTGTTATTGAAGTATTAGGTAAAAGAGAAGCTATTATGGAACATATGGGAAGTAGTAATGGACAAACAAGAATTGTTTATACTATTCCATCAAGAGGTTTAATTGGTTTCTCAACAGACTTTATGACATTGACAAAAGGTTATGGTATGTTAAGTCATACTTATAAAGAATATCGTCCACTTGCAGGTAATACAGTAGGAGAAAGAAAATTAGGTGCTTTAGTATCTATGGAAAATGGTAAAGCTACTGCATATGCATTAGGACAAATCGAAGATCGTGGTGTTATGTTTATTGAACCAGGTACTGAAGTATATGAAGGTATGATAGTTGGTGAACATAATCATGATAATGATATAGTTGTAAATGTTGTTAAAGGTAAAAACCTTACAAATACAAGATCTGCTGGTAAAGATCATACAGTTGTATTAAAAAGACCTAGAGTATTCTCTTTAGAACTTGCTTTAGATTATATCAATAGTGATGAACTAGTTGAAGTAACTCCAGCTGGCTTCCGTATGAGAAAAAAATATTTAACAGAACAAGAAAGAAAAAAATATAGAAAAAATTAAGAAACCATAT
>JAFTYN010000017.1 GCA_017461465.1 Bacilli bacterium | reverse complement strand
GGTCATAATCAAAGAAGGCTCCTTCTTTAATTTTAGTAACAGTCTTACCATTAATTCTATTAGGAATAACTAGTTCTTTAGAACAAGATGAATTATTATAATCATAACCTGTTATAGTTAAAGTTTCATCCGGATTTTCTTCAAAGATAAAGCATGATGATCCTTCTGTAAATACACCTTCTTCAAGTTCACACTTATCTTCTGCGCCCATTTCAGTTACATTTATATCTCTTTCATTTGCACCTTTTTTAGCACAATATTTACCATCAGTAATAGCAAGTGCAATTTTATTAACGTCTGTCACTACTACTCTACCTGTACCATTTTTTATTTTTCCTGATATTTCGATACTTTCATCTTTAGACATATTGTCTTCAACGATTAAATATAGCTTATTAACGTCAAATTTATAAGCTCTATATTGTGACATTTCTGTTGAGATACTACTATCATCAGCTATATCATTATTTATTGCATTTACAATTCCTTCTACACTATTGGTAAAAATAGCCTTTTTTTGTTTTTTTAATGTTTCCGTTATTTTAGGAGTTATTAAAATAGCTAATAAGCCAAGAAGTACAATAACAGCTAATAATTCTACTAAAGTAAACCCTTTTTTATTCTTCATTATATCATCCTTACTCTCTAATATAATAATGATATAATAAATAACAAAAATAATCAATATTAAGAAAAAAAATTGTATATTACTATACAATTTTATTTTTCTGTTTTATCATTTTCTTTTGTTTCTTCTTTTTCAGCAACATTAATTTCATCTAAACTAATTTCATTTACTTTATCTACACCGTTATAGTAAACAGATAGTTCTAATGTTGTATCACTTTCAATGCCTGCTGCTAAATCATAAACTATTTTATGAACAAAGCCTTCTTCATCTAACCAAACTTTAGCTTCTATATCTTTTTTAAATTCAATATCTTTTAATGTAGTTTCTGCTAATAATTTTTTCATTGCTTTTTTAGTTACAATAAATTCATAAGTTTCATAAGAAACATCGCCTATTTTTTCTTCTTTCATTTCTTCAATCTTTTTAGCAGATTTTAGTGAAGTAAGATATAAATCTGTATTAGTAAATGGAACATCTTCGTCAGTTTTAGCATAAGAACCTGTTACTTCATCTCTAACTTCGTTTTCAGAGTTTTTATCTCCTCCAACAATTCCATCTAAACCTGGAATAACAGATACTACATCATCTGCTGTAATTTCGTCTTTTTCTTCTTCTGGTTTATCTTCTTTATACTTATAATTTACTCCATCAATAACATAATATATTTTTTCTAAGTCAGTAGAATATGTAACCTTGAAATTTTTTCCTTCATAATTTTGAACTCTTACAGATTCTCTTATTTTTTCTCCATTATAAAGTCCAAATAATCTTAGATTCATAGTGTATCCGCTAATTTGATCTTCACCAGTTCCAACACTCATTTTAGTATAAGCTGTTTTTAAAGCATTTGATGAACAACCTGTTGTTAATAAAAGAACAGCACATAAACTCATTAAAATTTTATTAAATTTTTTCATTAGTATTTCCTCCCTATCCTCTATTAATATGATATACCAATAGGTAAAAATAGTCAAGAAAAAAGAGAGGTATACTCTCTATTTTTCAAGTAGTTCTTTTGCTCTTGCTTGAGCTGCTGCAAGTCTTGCAATTGGCACACGGTGTGGAGAGCAAGATACATAGTTTAATCCTACTTTATGGCAGAATTCAACACTAGATGGTTCTCCACCATGTTCACCACATATACCTAATGTAATATCAGGTCTTGATTTTTTACCAAGTGTAGCAGCCATATCTACAAGTTTACCTACACCATTTTGATCAAGTTTTGTAAATGGATCATTTTCAAAAATTCCTTTTTCTACATAATCACCTAAGAATTTACCAGCATCATCTCTTGAGAAACCATATGTCATTTGAGTTAAATCATTAGTTCCAAATGAGAAGAATTCTGCTTCTTTAGCAATTTCATCTGCAAGTAATGCAGCTCTTGGAATTTCAATCATTGTACCAACTTGATAATGAACATCAGCTTTTGCTTCTTTAATAATTTCATCAGCTGTTTCTACAACAATTTTCTTAACGAACGCAAGTTCTTTAACGTCTCCAGTAAGTGGAATCATAATTTCAGGTTCTACTACTTTACCTTCTTTAGTTACATTTATAGCAGCTTCGATAACTGCTCTTGTTTGCATTTTTGCTATTTCTGGATAAGTTACAGCAAGTCTACAACCACGATGTCCCATCATTGGGTTAAATTCTTTTAAAGATTCTACTCTTGATTTTAATGATTCAAAAGTAACTCCTAATTCTTTAGCAAGTGGTTTAATTTCTTCATCAGTATGAGGTAAGAATTCATGTAAAGGTGGATCTAAGTAACGAATAATTACTGGAAGTCCATCCATTTCTCTAAATAATCCTTCGAAGTCTTCTCTTTGATATGGAAGAATTTTTTCAAGTGCTTTTTCTCTTTGTTCTAAAGTTTCAGCAGCTATCATTTGACGGAATGCAAAGATTCTATCTTTTTCGAAGAACATATGCTCAGTACGGCATAAACCAATACCTTCAGCACCATATTTATGAGCAACACTTGCATCTTTAGGATTATCAGCATTAGCTCTAACTCCTAAAGTTTTTACTTCGTCTACAAGTTTCATAAATGTTCCGAAGTCTCCACTGAATTCTGGTTCTACAGTTTTAATTTGTTCACCATAAACATTACCTGTTGAACCATCTAAAGAAATATAATCTCCTTCTTTAAATACTTTACCATCTTTAGTTGTAAGTGTTTTCTTTTCTTCATCTATTTTAAGTTCACCACAACCAGAAACACAGCATCTACCCATACCACGAGCAACTACTGCAGCATGACTTGTCATACCTCCACGTATTGTTAAAATACCTTCAGCATCATTCATACCTTCTATATCTTCTGGTGATGTTTCTAGACGTACTAAAATACATTTTTTACCAGCTTTTTTAGCAGCAGATACTTCTTCAGCAGTAAAGTAAATTTCACCTGTACCTGCTCCTGGTGAAGCAGCAAGTCCTGTTGCTATTACTTTAGCTTCTTTTAATGCTTTAGCATCAAACATTGGGTGAAGTAAAGTATCTAATTGTTTAGGTTCTACTTTAAGTAAAGCTTCTTCTTTTGAAACCATACCTTCATTTAATAAATCAACAGCAATCTTAATTGCAGCTTGTGCAGTTCTCTTACCATTTCTTGTTTGAAGCATGAATAATTTACCATTTTCAATAGTAAATTCCATATCTTGCATATCTTTATAATGTTTTTCAAGTTTTTCTGCAGTTTCAACAAATTGTTTATAAACTTCAGGCATAACTTTTTCAAGTGTTTCAATAGATTCTGGTGTTCTAATACCAGCAACTACGTCTTCACCTTGAGCATTTATTAAATACTCACCATATAATTTCTTTTCACCTGTTGATGGATTTCTAGTGAATGCAACACCTGTACCAGATGATTCTCCTAAATTTCCATAAACCATTTCTTGAACATTTACTGCAGTTCCCCATGAAGCAGGAATATCATTCATCTTTCTGTAGTAAATAGCTCTATCATTCATCCAAGATCTAAATACAGCTTTAATAGCTTCTAAAAGTTGAACTTTAGGATCTTGTGGGAATTCTTCTTTTGCTATTTCTTTATAAATTTCTTTAAATTTCATAGCAATATCATACATATCATTTTCATCTAGATCTGTATCATATTTAACTCCTTTTTTCTCCTTAAATTCATCTAAAACTCTTTCAAATGAAGATTTTGGATATCCTTTAACAACATCTGCAAACATTTGAATAAATCTACGATATGAGTCATATGTAAATCTCTTATTTCCAGTTGCTTTTGCAAATTCAACAGCAACTTCATCATTTAATCCTAAATTAAGAACTGTATCCATCATACCAGGCATACTAGCTCTAGCTCCTGATCTAACTGATACAAGAAGTGGATTAACTTTATCTCCAAATTTTTTACCTGTTACTTCTTCAAGTTTTTCAAGGTATTCAAAAATTTGTTTTTCCATTTCCTTATTGATTTTTTTACCGGACTCGTAATAAGCATTACAAGCTTCAGTAGTAACTGTAAATCCTCTTGGAACTGGTAGGCCAATACTTGTCATTTCTGCTAAGTTTGCACCTTTACCACCAAGTAGATTACGCATGTCTTTATTTCCTTCTGTGAAGGCATAAACATACTTTTCCAAAATTATCTCTCCTTCCATTGTTGTACGACAACATTGTACCACTTCAAGCAAATAAAAAAAAGAGTTTTTCGCTCTTTTTTAGAAGTTTTACAAACACTAATAATTACTTTAAATTAAGGCTATAATAGTTAGTTAGATAGACTATTATTTTAAGTTATATTAATACTATTTTTTCAATAATATTTTTGCTTTTTCTGCCTCAATATCAATGCCCTCAACTTTTTCTAAATAACACTTTCCACATAAAGATTCATATGTTACATCATCCATCTCATCTATAGCAACTTGTGCTCCTTCTTTCACGAATTTGCCATTTACCATACGAGCATTAAATCTTCCTTTGCTACCACATCTACAAATGGTTTCTAGTTCAAATAGTTCATCTGCTAAAGCCATAAGTCTCTCACTACCTGGAAATAATTCAGTTCTAAAATCAGTTCTTAAACCATAACAGATTACAGGTATTTCATAAACTTTAGTAATAACAAAAAGTTCTTCAATTTGTTTTTTTGAAAAAAACTGAGACTCATCTGCTAAAATGCAGTTTACTTTATTAAATTCTCCTTTTACTGTTTCAATTATAGAGTCGTCTTTTCCAATCAAATAATCTACATCTCTACTTATTCCAATACGTGAAACTATTTTTTTACCACCTTTTAAATCTATTTGTGGTTTTATTAAAATTACATTATTATCTCTTTCATCATAATTATGCGCTACTTGAAGTAGTGCTGAACTTTTTCCGCAATTCATAGCGCCATATCTAAAATATAATTTTGCCATTTTTTACCTCTTTCTTGCTCTAGGATGAGCACTTAAATATTCTTTTCTTAAATGTTCTTTAGAAACATGCATATATATACCAGTAGTAGATAAATCTGAATGACCTAGAAGTTCTTTAACAGTCATCAAATCAGCTCCATCATTTAACATATGAGTTGCGAAGGTATGTCTTAAAACATGGGGAGTTAATTTGGTATTTATATTACTTTGTCTAAGTATTTTGTTTATTATAAATTCTATTCCGGAGGCTGTAAGTTTTGTTCCTCTTTGATTTAAAAGAAGATATTCAGATGGTGTTTTTTGATAAAACTTTCTTGTATTAGTCATATAATCATCTAAATATTTACTACATATATCACCATATAAAACATATCTTTCTTTTGAACCTTTACCTAAAATTTTTATCTTTTTTTCTTTAAAATCAATATCTTTAAGCTTTATATTTACTAATTCACTTAATCTAATTCCTGTAGAATAAAATAGTTCTATAATTAATATATCTCTTTTGCCAACTCTTTTTTTGGTATCTATACACTCATAAAGTTCTTCTAATTCATTAATATTTAAATAAACTGGAAGTCTTATCTCTTTTTTTGGAGCATTAATTAGATTCATCGGATTACTATCAATAGCACCTTCATCTAACAAAAAATCATAAAAAGTATGAAGTGAACTAATATGCCTTGCTATGGTTTTATTAGAATACTTTTTATCATTTGATAAATATACTAAGTATCTTCTTAAGAAGTCATAGTCTGTTTCTTTAAATTTATTTATTTTATTTGCTTTTAAAAACTTTAAAAATAAATCTAAATCTAAATTATAATTTGTAATAGTATCTTCAGAATACCGTTTTTCTACTTTTAAATATTCAATAAAATCTTTTATGAAGTGCTCCATATTATCACCATAATAATTATATCACAAACATTTGTTTGAAAAACATAAAAGACAAAAGTTTACATAAAAAAAAGACCTATTAAGCTAGGCCTCTACTTTTTCTAAATACATATTCATAATTCTCATCTGGTAGATTATCCATATATTCTTGATATGCTTTCTTTTCTTCTTCAGAAAAGAAGCCTTCTTTATCAGGATCATCATAATCTTTGTCTATATCATCGATTTCTTCTTTAACTTCTTCTTTTTCTAGATTTTGATATATCATATCGTATTCTTCCATTAGAAATAGAATATTTCTAAATTGACGATATGGTGAAGATAGTTTGTGAATTTCTTGTTCACAAAAACTAGTATAATCACCGCTTGCAATTCTTCTTGAAATATATTCTTTTTGTTTTAAGTTAAGTAAATTTGATTCCATAGCAAATCTATAAAAGTCTTTATACTTTTCTTCTCTAGAATCTAGCCTACTTAAAAATTCATACATAACACTTTGAAAAACACTATTATTAACGTTAATATTAGAACCTTTTTGAAGTTTTACTCGTGATAAAACTTTTTTATCGCTATACGCTACTGGTAAAGATAAACACATTTTATTAGAAATATATGTTACTCTAAATTCACTCACATTTTTTCTAATATTTAATCTTTTAGCAAGCTCACTAGCTGAAGGAACTTGAGTAGTTAAATCATCTATAGTTTTTAATGAAACTTTAGTCTTTTTTTTACTACCTTCTTTTAAACTAATTGCTATTTTTTGTTTTTCAAAAGTATCCATTACTAATGTATATCTTCCCATGAGAATCACCTCGTACTAAATATTATAACTTTATTATAAGATTTGTCAAATTAAAAAAGAGATAAACTATGTTTATCTCATAAATGCTAAGAAGCATAAAAATGCTATAAATATTACTGTCATACCTATACCTGTTATTATATCATTTTTTGTTGATTTGTATTTAACTCCAACAGTCCAAGAGAATAATACACCACCTATTAATCCACCTATATGAGCTGCATTATCAATTCCTGTAAACATGAATCCAATACATAGATTTAAAAATATTAAAGGAATTATTTGAGATTTAATTACACTATCTAAATATACTCTATAGTGGTAACCAAAATAGATTAATGAACCTAATAATCCAAATATTGCACCACTTGCACCTAAACTAAAAGTACCTAGATTAAAGGCAATAGATAATAAATTACCAACTAAACCACTTCCAAGATAAATAATTAAATATCTCCATTTACCAAAGAAATTTTCAATTTGTGGTCCTATTATATAAAGTGCATACATATTAAATAAGAAGTGAAAAAATGAAATATGCAAAAATATAGATGTAAATAATCGGTATATTTGCCCCGCTTCTACGGCTGGTCCATAATTAGCAAATAACCCAACCATCAAATTATCTCCTAAAATAAAAGATAATAGAAACATAACTAAGTTAATAAAAATTAATATTTTAGTTATAATTGGATTCTTTTTAGTAAATACGTCTTCTGCCATTTTAGCATCACGATCATTTTTCTTACCAATATCAGTAGTTAACTTCATAAAAAGTTCTAATCCTTGCTCTTTGAAATCCGTCTTTTTAGTAATTGTAGGAAATTCATCTGTTACAAATGCATAATTATTTAATTCGTCTAATGACTTAATATTAACTAAATCTATATTTTCTGTTTTAATTTTATCTATATCTACATTATCTCCTAAATTAATAAAAATGGATAATGCATTTATACTAAACGACATAGTTTTTCTTTTAATTCTTTTCATTATTTGTGAAGTTCTATAAAGATCTACATTAAGTTGTTCATTATTATGTATATAGTTAGAAACTAATCTAACAATTTTATAATCTCCATCTAATTTTTCAAGCCAAATTTCATTTTTAGCTCCCCTTAAAACAATAGGACTATAATTTTCTTCAGTTACAAAATAATGAAGTAGCTTAATAATTATTTCATCATTTTCATTTAAAACTATACTATCCATATTTTCTCCTATTCATTTTCTAATTTTTCTTTTATATTAATAAAACATTCAGGTAACTTACTATCAAACTCCATATATTTATTTGTAGTAGGATGAATAAATCCAAGTTCTTTAGCATGTAAACACTGACCAGTTTCATCAAATAATTTTCTATTACTATAAATGGCATCATTTACAACAGGATGTCCTATATATTTCATATGTACTCTTATTTGATGTGTTCTTCCTGTTTCAAGTTTTAACTCTATTAAAGTAGCATTTTTGTATCTTTCAAGAACTTTAAAATGAGTTACTGCATCCTTACTATTATTATCTACAACAGCCATTTTTTTTCTATCTTTAGGATCTCTACCAATTGGAGCATCTATTGTCCCTGTATCATTTTTAATAACTCCCCAAACTAGGGCATAATATTTACGATGAGTTGTTTTTTCTTCTAACTGTTTAGCTAATTTTTCATGTGCTTTATCATTCTTAGCGACCATTAATAGCCCTGTTGTATCAGCATCTATCCTATGTACTATACCAGGTCTTAATTCACCATTAACGCTACTTAAATTCTTAAAATGATATAAAAGACCATTTACAAGTGTACCTGTGTAGTTTCCAGGCGCAGGATGTACAACAACACCATTAGCCTTATTTACAACAATAACATCTTCATCTTCATAAACAATATCTAAATCCATTTTTTCTGGTTTTGCTTCCATTTCTTGTGAAGTAAATTCTACTAATATTTCATCATTAAGTCTAGTCATATACCCTGTTTTAGTTTTTTTACCATTAACTAATATACTACCTTCTTTGATTAATTTTGTTACTTGACTTCTAGAAATATCAGTATTTTCACTTACAAAATGATCTAATCTTTTTTCTACATTATTTTCTTCTACTAACAATTTCACCTTTATCACCCTTTATTACTGAAATAATAATAAAAAACATCGATATAACTATTAAGATATCTGCTAAATTAAATACAGGAAAATTATAGCCAAAAATATAAAATTCTAAATAGTCAATAACATAACCTCTAAAAATCCTATCTATAAGATTACCAATAATTCCACCATATAAAAATCCATATATAACTTTTTCATATTTTTTCATTTTTTCTTTTCTTATAAAAAAATAATATAATCCAATAATTATCAAAATTGTAACTATAATTAGCATTATTCTGCTACCTGTTAATATACTCCAAGCAGCACCATAATTCCTTACGTTTGTTAGATAAAAAAAATTATCTATAATAGTATTTTGATCATATAAATCAATATTATTATTTATTACAAATTTTATTATTTGATCAATTATAATGCATATAAATGAGATAATCCATATAACTTTTTTTTCTAATATATTTTTCAAAATGAATCACCTTTTTAATTATATCATAATTCCCTTATTTTTCAAAGAAAGTAAAAGAATATACCTAAGTATATTCTTATTCAATTATTATTTCTATTCGATATCTTTTTTCATCATTACGACGAATTGTAATTTTTTTACCATCAACATTTTTGGTTGTATTAAAATCTAAAAATGCCACATCGTATAATTCACCATAATCATCTATTGTACCTGTTTTTGTTCTAACAAGAATCGAATATGTACCTTTAGGAAGTTTAGTTAAATCTAAATTAGCATTATACCACGCTTTAGTCTTATCTTTGCCATCACTTACTGCTAAACTAACTTTATATGGACCAGTTGTGATAGAACCAACACTATATGTATCAAATATTTCTAGTGTTTCAATATTTTCAAAAGCAATCCATCTTTGAACATTTTGTTTTTTAGAATAATCACCATTTACATTATGAGATGTTGCTAAGATATTTAAATTTCCTAAATTATTTAATTCTATTTTATAAACCTGGTTAAACATGTTATCAATAGTAGGAGCTGGAACATCACTTAATAATCCATCTTCTCTTACAAATAATTCTAAAGGAATTTGTCTATTATAGTAATTAATTCTAAAGTTATATCCTTTAGTTCCTATCTTAAATTTTTTAATAATATTTTTATTAAAATATTCGTTTTTAAGAAGTACTTTAGATTCATAATTATTTTGTCTTGCTCTTACATAAACAGTATAGTCTCCACTTGGTATATCAGATAAATCTAAACTATCTTTAAACCATGAGCCACTATAATCAAATCCAGATTCTCCTGGAATAGCAAATGGTACATTTTCTGTTAATCTATTCAAACTCTTTATGAATTGATTACCATTATACTGGTTTTCAAAAATTAAATCATATTTTATATTATCTGTTACTTTATTATTTAATCCTTTCATTACTAAATAACCTGTTATATCTATTTTATTAGTTTTTTCATTAAATAATAAAGCATCTAAATAAAATCTACCATCTTTTTTCGTATATTCTTTATCTTCTACAGTAACTATTATTTTTTTGATTGTTTCCTGATTATCTAAATCTTTAACTGAATAAGTAATTTCATAATCACCTATTTTTTTATTATCTACTTTACCTTCATAAGTAATTTTATCAGTTAAAATTCCATCTTCTTTGTCTTCTGCTGTTACATCTTCTAAATAATCAAAAGAATCATCTAAAGTTATAACTTTATTATTAGCATTTATTATTGGTTTTTCATTAACTATTACATTAACTATTCTTTCTTTTGAAGTTATATTACCGTCTAAATCTGTTACTGTATAAACTAATTTATATTTACCAATTTCATCAGTGTTTATATCTCCAGTTATAACAAGTCTATCTAATATATCTTCATCTTCATCGTCTGTAATTTTTACACCTTGCATTTTATCAAACACTTTGTACTGTGGAACATTTATATCTTCAAAAATTATTTCTGGAGCATCACTAGGCTCTACAGTTATAATAGCTTTATCTCTAACGCTGTAATTTGATGAGTCTGTTGCAGTATATATTACTTCATATGTACCTGCTACATCTAAATTTAAGTTAGAGTCATCATATGAGATAGTTACTTTTTTACCATCTAAATTATCTTCTAAATCAGTAGCAGTTACTAAAGTATATAAATCTATTTCTTCATGTTGTTCAACTGTTTTACTAATGGTTTTTAAAACAGGAGCATTATTTTGAACATATAAATCAGATTCTTTAATATATCCAAAAGAATATTCAGTATTATATGTAGAAGTTGGAGCCATTACTCTATCACTTGATAAAGAAATATCAGTTAAAACTTTGTAATATATATTATTATTACCGTTTTCTAATACTGTTACTTTCTCTAATACAATAAAAGGCATTTGTACTAAAATTTTACCTTTAGCATAATTTTTAGTTTCATATATAACAGTACTACTTAATGATGGTTCTTTATAAACTTTTACAGCACTATCTTTATTGGTAGTAACACCTATTGTACTTGAAAATTCATCTAATCCTCCAAATTTTTGATCTAGATTATAAGCTGTTCCTGCTTTAGATTGTCCGCTATAGGGGTCTGAAGCATAATAAACAGCTGTACCACTAAGTTTGTTACCTTGGTGTGTTCCATTATATTGCCAACTATTAATGTTTCCGAAACTATTAACACTTATTGAAGAAGCATAAGCATCTACTGAATCAGCTACAGTATCATAGGTAATTGCTTTAGCAAACGGAGCATCATCAGCAGCTCCCATACCAAAAAGATTATTTTTTCCAAAGGCTATAGCACTTTTGCCAAGACCAGATTCACTATATGCCGCACCATAAATTGTTAGTGCATTTACTCCATATTTTTTCTGAGCATTAATTATAGCTTCACCTATACCATACATCATAGAAAGATTAGATGGTGGTTCTACTGAAAATGTGCCCGTATTAAAATTAACGTAACTTTTAGGATTTTCTGGGAAAGCAGTTATACCAGTACCATTTGTTACAAATCCATTAATAGCTTCTTTAGAATATCCACTTATTGAATGAGCTGGCAAATATAAAAAATAAGCATAATATGGATGATTAAAATTAACTGCATTTTGATAAGTATTATTTCTATAATCATTTATCATATCTGAATAATTTTTATAAAAATAATTGCCATCAAAACTATAATATCTATTTTCAGCATTTAAACCATCAGATGAAGATAAATTTAGATAAAAGTGTTTTCCTTTATTATCATAATAAAATGGTGCAGTACCTAAAGTATAAGAAGATTCATAGAAATTAAGACCTGCATGAACTTGCATCTTTAAAATATTGTTTACTGAATAATAATAAGTATCATTAAGCATTCGAGTTATTTTAGTAAAATAATCATCTTTATAACATACATATGCATCTTCTGAAGAAGCATAATCAATTTTATACCAAATGCAGCCATCAGAAGCAGTTGTAGATTTAGATGGATAATAAATATAAGTATCACCAGTTGATACAACTCCTACTACTTCGTAATCAGTTCCAGGACCTTTTCTTATATTTATTGCACTTTTAGTAGCTTTTATTTTAGGATAATTATTTGATTTTCTAATATAATCATAATTGTATGTATTATAAATACCATAAAATTTAGAAATAGGTACTAAATTAACATCACTTAAAGGTAGCCAACCTGTTACTCCACTTATCTTTATTTTAACTGCATCATATGTGCTATTATAATCTAAAAAAGCAGTGTCAGTTCCCCAAGTAGAAGCATAATAAGTTATGTAAGATGAAGAATAAGTTGAACATGTAGCAGCCTCACTTGGATCAGAACATAAAAACTTTAAACCTTCTGAACTAGTACTTATTTTAATGTTATTTTCATAATCTGTTTCTGCAATTGCATATTTAGCATTAACTATTTTTCCTGAAGCATTTTTGATAACTGCTACTTCCATTTCAGTAGAAGGATACTCGTTCATAAGTTTGAGAGCATCTTCATAGGATAAATTAGATTCTTTTATTACATCATCATCAGAATAAGAAATAGCAAAAGTAAAATTGCCTGCTGCTTTTACTTTTGGAACATAAAAAGGAGTAAAATTCAAAAGAATCATACTAATACATAAAATAATATTTAAAAGTTTCTTCATATACTCCTCCATTCTAAAATTAATTATATCAAAATATACAATTTATTTAAAGAATTATATATGCAATAAGACATTATTTTACATATAGTATATTTGACAAATGTGTAAAAAATGGTACAATACTTATTGCACTTAAGGGGTGATGGTAAATGATTAAATTAAATGAATATTTTAAGAGTTTAAAAACAAGTTTTGATACAAAATGGGGAGCATTTGTTAGTGAAGGAAAAAAATGTTATAAAGAGTTTAAAAACCCAAAAACTAGATATAAACAAATTCCTAATGCTTTAACCGCTTCTCGTTTATTTGCACCACTATTCATCATACCAGCTGCTTTAACAGGAAATCTATTCTTAACAGGATTATTTGCTTTAGGATTTGCAGCTACTGATGGTCTAGATGGTTATTTTGCAAGAAAATATAAAACAACAAGTGAATTTGGACGCGAATTAGATGCATTAACTGATAAAATATTTGCAATAACTTTAATATTTCCACTTTTATTTAACAATCCTTTAATTATTTCTAACTTAATTATGGAATTTGTTATTGGCGGAGTTAATGTTATGTCAAGATTAAATAACAATATGCCTAAAACTGCTATAATAGGAAAGGTTAAGACTGGAGCTTTATCTTTAACTTTAGTTATTAACTATATAGCACTTGCTCTAGGTATTTCTCCTACTATTTTAAACTTCTTTACAGGTAGTACATTATTACTTCAAATTGGTACTGCATTAAAATATTTGTCTAATTATAGAAAAGACGAAATAAAAAAGAAAGAAGAAAGTAAAGTAGAAACAAAAGTTGAAAACACTGAGTTAATAGTAACAGATAATGAAAAACAAAAAATAATAGAACCAAAAGAAACTGAACATTTAGTTAATAGAGAAACTCAAATAGAAGAATTAAAAAAATTAAGAGAGTCTATGACTCCAGTCGTTCAAAAAGACGAAGAAGAAAAAATAAAAAAACTAGGATAAAAATATCCTAGTTTTTATATTCCCAAATACCAAGTTTTCCATTAACTTGAATAAAGTCTATATATTCAGGGTTAGATACTTTCCATGCATATCCTCCCCTATCTTTAGTATGTCCATAAATTAATGGTCTGTCTTTAATTAGTTTTTCTTCAAAAGTTTGTGAAAGTTCTATACAATCATCCAAAGAAACTTTTCCTATTATCATACCAATAGGAAAATCTAAATTCATTTTTTCAAATCGTTTCATATTTTTGTTATCGCAAGTTTTGGAAGCATGTATGTATATTTCACCTCTATATTTTGTCTTCCAACTTCTAAATTCATATTCTTTCAAACCTTCCAATATCAAAGTAGCCCATGGTTGTTTTATACTAATTACCTTCATCTATTATCTCTAACATTTCTTTAAAATTATTTACAACATATTTGGCTTTATCTTCGATATTTTTATCACCTTTGAGAATAAAACTATTAAAATTTTCTAGCATGGAAATATCATTATAATTATCGCCTATAGTTATAACATCATCATAAGACCAATTATTCATATTCATAAGCATTTTTATAGCATTACCTTTTGAAGATTTTTTGTTAAGAATATTTAACCAACGATGACTGATATATCCTTGAATACTTGGATATTTTTTCATTAGTTCGTCTATTTGTTTTTGAGCTATTTTTTTATCTTTTGGAAGTGCTAAAATTGCATTAAATGTATCATTAATATCTTTTGAAAAATTTAATGCTGTATCAATAAAAACTTCTTCAAAATTATCATCTTTACTTAAAAGTTCATAAACTTCTTTAGCTACTTCTTTATCTATATTTTCTTCAAAGATTTTTTTTCCTTTTGAATCAAATATAACTCCACCATCATTACATACTATATAAGAGCAATCTAAATTATAATCCTCTATATCGGGTTTCAACAAATAAATTGGTCTACCTGTTGCAATAATAAATTTGTTTCCTTTTTCAATAAAAGACTTTATTAATTGAACATTTTTTTCATATTCAGCAGTATAAAATGTATTATCAAAATCACTAACTATTATTTTCAATTTCTCTCGCCGCCATTACTACTGGTAAGTTACTACTAAGTATATCATCAATTGTAACTATTCCATTTTTAAATGCTTTCTTTAAACTAATAACTTCACCTTTTTTATATAGTTTAATATTATCTAAAGTTGAACATTCAATATAATATATTGTTTCATTTGCTTCATATATTTTTTCTAAATTTTCTTCACAAACTTCAGAAGTATCAAATACATCATAACCATTTAGCCTTCCATAGTATATATAGTTATCAAATTTAATATTACTATATCTTTCTTCTATTGCTGTTAAAGATTTTTTCTTAACATCACCAAATATTTCATTTATATCATTTATGTTATATTTATACTCTTTACCTGACATTTTAAATATTACTTCGTTTACATCATCTACTAAAGCAAGTATAACAGAAGCATCTGATTCAAACATCATTAAATGATTATACTCAATATCTTTTAAAGATACGTATATAGTATATGGCTCTTTATGATCAATAAGCACATATGAATTTATATATTCTGAAACATTTAAATTTCTTAAAATATTAACTATATCAGATTTGTTACCTATAATAGTACCCCTAAAATCTTCTAAAGTGCTTTTTTCTTCTTTTATGAATAAACTACTTGGAACAAAGAATAAATATGGTATTACAAATAAAGTAAGCATTACTTTTACTAATCTCTTTTTCTTTTTAGCTCCATCCATTTTATTAACAATTTTATTTTTTACAAGTAAATATGCTAAACTAATTACAATTAGAAATACACCTAAAATATAAATTGTAGAAACTACTGTTGAATACGGATTATGTTCTAATGGATATATTAAATTTTCTTGCATAAAAGAAACTTTATGAAAAAACTCTGGAATTAATAGAAGTATAAAACTAACAAAATCTAATAATAAAGTTATTCCAAAAACTTTAAATACATTTTTAGAGTATTTAGTAAAAGCATCTGGAGTTCCTAACATAAATAAACTAATCAAAAGGCCTACT
>JAFTYN010000088.1 GCA_017461465.1 Bacilli bacterium | reverse complement strand
TTTACCACCATAGATACATTCATAGTACCTGGTACTACTTCTACTATTCTAGTTTCACTAGAAGTTACACCGTTTTTAGTTACACTATAAGTTATATAATGTGGGCCTAGTTTTGATGTATCCAAACTAGATTCATTCATATCCCCAAATCTTCCTGTTTTATCAATTTCATCAGTATAATCTAATCCATCAGATCCTGTTGCTTTAGCACCCGGATCTGTAAATATTGTATACTGCTCTATTTCCATTACTTTATCTCCTAATAATTCAACTTGAACAAGCACATTATCAGAAGTTATTTTAACAATTCTTTTTGCAACTGATTTATTTCCACTTTTATCTACCGCTGTATAATTAACAACATATTCTCCTACTTTACCTAATCTTAAATTTGTAGATACAGTAAGATTTGGAAGAACTCCACTATTGTCTGTTACAGTAACACCACTTCTAACATCATAATTATTATTTGTTATTGGAAGAGTAATTTCTGCTGGATTAACTACAATAACAGGAGCTTCATTATCCCCTATTTTAACAGTACGTTCAGCATAATATGTTTTTCCGTCTTCTGCCATATAAGCATACTTAATTACGTATGTATCTAAAACCGTTTCAGGTAGGTATGTAGTAATATTACCAGTCTTTTGGCTTATTACTTCTATAGATAAATCAGGATATAAATTATCTAAAGTAAAATCTAGATAAGTAACTACTCCATTATTAATAAAGTTTAGTCCTTCTTCTACATAAGTTTTAACTGAACCATCTGATGCAAGTTCTAAATTAACATTAGCTTTACCTACTAATTCTAAGTGAGCATCCTTTATTACTTCAGTACAGCCAGTACCTAATACTTCATATATTGCCTTTCTATTTTTGTAGGTTACCTTAACTGTATTATAGTCTTCAGATATATTTTCGACTTGATTTTCAGTAAGTTTTCCTTGATTCATTAAAGTCTCAAACGCAATACAATAGGTATTGTCGTCACTAGGAATATAAATATCTTTTTTAGAATTTAATAAATCTTTAGTAGCATCTACTACAATTATTTTTTCTGAATTAGCAATATCTTCTTCAGTATTCTTTAGTACCCTTGTCAAAGTTGGAAATGCTATCATAAAAATAATTACTAAAATTATTAGTACACCAAGCATTTCTACAAGAGTGAAACCTTTTTTATTTTTCATACTATCACCTATTATTAAGTATACCATAAAATATAAAAAAAGTAGATATTAAATTATCTACTTTATTAAACTATAATAATCATTTTCTAAAATAAGTCTTGAAGCCCTAAATTTATTATACATATCATCTTTTACAGTTTTTATATCATCTTTTGTAAGTGTTCCTTCTCCTTTTTCTAAAAGAGCATTATAAGTTCCTTTATTTGTGATAAAACTCCTATTATAAAAAATTACAGGTGTTTCGTTTTCACTAAAAACATCTCTTCCTATTAGTAGTCTAGAATCAAAAGAAATTCCATATAAATTTAGGATAGTAGGTAAAATATCAATCATACTAAAATATTTGTCAGTACTAATATTTTTTACTTCAGGATTATATATAATCAGAGGCATTTTAACTTTTTCAAACATTTTATCTCTTTTATAACTTGATTTTTCATTAAATTCATCAAGTGTAAGTCCATGAGGATAATGATCTCCAACCAGCATAATAACTGTATTATCAAGTTTATTATTATCTTTTAATTCTTTCATTAAGGCCTCAATTCCTTTATCAAGTTCTATCTGTGTTGCTAAATAATATTTTACCTTTTCACTATATGGTAATTCTTTTACTAAATTATAGTTTTTTTCTACTATTGTATGATTACTACTGTAATTAAAATGTCCACTCATTGTAACATAATACGTCATAAATTTTTCATCGTTTATATAGTCATTAACTGTATTTTTCATCATCTCATAATCACTAGGTGTTTTAAGACTACAATTTATTTTTTCTTCTAATCCATTGCCACATGCTAAATAATTATATTTTAAATTTTCAAAATATTTATCTCTTTCATAAAAATCATAGTCATAATTATGGTAAGCATATGTTTTGTAACCAATATCTTTAAAAACATTAGCATAATTGTATATTAAGTGATTATTGTTACTTTCAACTAATGCAGTTTCAATGTCTACAGGATAAAGAGAATTATCAAGCATATACTCAGCATCTGCAGTACCAATTCTAAATGTTGGCGCATAATAATTATTAAATCTAATACTGTCATTATACAGTTTATATAATGTTGGTGTTAATTCTTTATCTATAGCAATATCACTAAATGATTCAGCAAGAATAATTATCAAATTCTTATCTTTGAATATTCCGGTATATTCATTTTTATTACTAGGAATGCTATTTTTTAAATAAGAGCTAATTTCATTTATCTCTTCGTTTTTTGTTTTTGGAAACTCTGTGTTTAAAATGTTATATTCGCTAACTAAATATTTTTCATTATTTTCATTATAAATTATTTTACTATCATTATTAAAAAAAGTATTTTTTATATCTTTACATATAGTCATCAATAATCCATTGTTTCTAGCACTTTTGATTAAAATATTATCAGTATTTTTATTAATATTAAATACTAAAATACCACTTAATATAAATAGAATCATTGCTATATAATAATTCTTATTTTTTTTAAGATTCATTACATTTTTATGTATTAATAAAATATTAATAATTGCTAATATGATATATATTAAAATTAAATACCAATATCTAATTATTCTATCTATTAATACTTCATAAAAGGCTATTGCTTTTAGATTATTTAAAATAGTATTTAATGATAAAATATCATCAAATATAGTGTAATAAATAGTATGGACTAAAAAAATTATTAGTAAAATTATAATAAAAATATAATTAAGTTTATTTTGTATCTTCTTAGAGAAAAAAGATAAGACTAAAGAAAAAAAAGCTGATATTGCAAGTGATGTCAGTATTATCACTAATAAATTTCCTTCTTTTACTACAAATAAACTAAATATTACCTCGAATAAAACTAGTAACATGCCTATTCCTCTTTATTTATTGTCAATGAGTACATACTATCACCTATTTAATTATAGCATAAAAAAACAAGATTAAATCTTGTTTTTAATTAATCTAAAAATACGATAGAAGCACTAGATAATTGACCTGCTTCTAATTTTTGAACTTTAATTTCATTTCTAACAAGGAATGCTAAATCTAAGAATTCCCACATAAAGAACCAAAAACCTAATAAAATTATTTCTGTAACAGTTTCAATAACATGAAACTTATATAATACCCAAAAGATTAGAAAAGCCATTATACCTAGTATAAATAAAGTTAGAGACTTAGTTCTATTAATATTTAAATCAAGCATTTTATCTCCTAGTTTTAATCCAAAGTATGTTTTAATAACTTTTTCTATTGTCTTCTTTTCTTCTTCTGAAAATTTAGTACCTGTTATTTCAATAACAATTGGTTCATCTACTGGAATATAGTATGCTACTTCTTCTAAATAATTGGCAAAATCTGAATTAATCCATTCTAAACAATCTACTGAGTATTTAGATACAATATCATTATAACTATCTACTTTCACTGTTATATAAGCAGTATTTTGCTCCATATAATATTCTTCAACGAAATTATTTAAATTAAACTTTTTATTTCTAAATTTCTTTATATTTTTGGTTTTAGTAGCTCTTTTCTTTAACAAACTCATTAGTATCCCTCTACTTTTCTATTTTAGTTACTTCTGTTTTAATTATATCATATTTTATTTGATAACCATCTTTATAAAATACAGCTTCTTTTATTTTACCTTTTTCTGTTAGTATAACCATACTATTATCATCAGGTAAGTTACCATTAAAATCAATATCACTTATTACTTTACCATTTGTAATAATATTAAGAGTTTCTTCCTCTACTTCTTTTAAAGTATTAGTATCTTTTATTAGATACATACCTGCTTTAACTTCAAACTTATTATCTTCTGATAATTTAGTTTGTATATGATTTTCTATAGTATCAACGAAATGATAAGCAGAAGTTTTTAAATTAAGTTTTTCTATTTCTATTGTAAATTTTTCTGTTATACTTAAGTTTTCTTCTTTGTATGCATTTATTTCTTTTTCATTAGATTCTTTCATTACAAAATATACGGTTAAAGATCCAATTATAAGACCTATTGCTACACCTGTTATAAGTGCTAAAAGTGTTTTTTCTTTCATAAAATACCTCCTTTAGTCTACTATAATGCCATCCATACTCCAAGTCTTAACATCTGTTATTTTTACATCTACTATTTGTCCTATATATTTACTATCAGCTTTAACATTAACAAGTTTCATAGTTTCTGTATAACCCATAAGCATATCTTTGTCCTTTGAACTATATCCTTCTAATAATACTTTAACTACCTTATTCTCGTAATTATCATTAGCTTCTTTAGCATATTTATTAACTAAATCATTAAGTTTATATAATCTTTGTTCTTTTACTTCCTTAGGAGTTTCATCAAGCATGCGGCATGCTGGTGTTCCTATTCTAGGTGAGAATATAAATGTAAAAGCTGAATCATATTTACATTTTTCTACTACATCTAAAGTTTCGTTAAAGTCTTCTTCTGTTTCTCCTGGAAAACCTACAATTATATCTGTAGTAATTGAGCAGTTAGGAACTTTACTTCTAAGTTTATTATATAATTCTAGATATTCTTCTTTAGTATATCTTCTACCCATTAATTTAAGTATTCTTGATGATCCTGATTGAAGTGGTAAGTGAATATAAGGCATTATATTATCATATTTAGCTATTATATTAATCATATCATCATTAAAATCCCATGGATGACTAGTTACAAATCTTACTCTTTCAATACCTGTTTTAGCAACATCTTCAAGTAAGTTTGCCATAGTATAATTTATTTCTAAATCTTTACCATATGCATTAACATTTTGTCCTAGAAGTGTAACTTCTTTATATCCATCTTTTACAAGCTTTTCTACTTCTTCTAATATATACTTAGGTTCTCTACTTCTTTGTTTACCTCTAGTATAAGGAACAATACAGTAGGTACAGAATTTATCACATCCATACATGATATTAACCCAAGCTTTATAAGGGTTCTCTCTTTTTACTGGGATATTTTCTAGAACATCACCTTCAATGCTAAGTACTTCTACTTCTAGTTTATTTTTAGCAAGTGAAGTATTTAAAATATTAGGAAGATTATGAATATTATGAGTACCAAATACTATATCTATCCATTTATATTTAGTCATTATTTCTTCAACTACTGATTCTTCCTGAACCATGCATCCACATACACCTGTAATAATATCCGGTCTAGATTCTTTTAAGTGTTTAATTCTTCCTAGCATACCAAATACTTTATTATGCGCATTTTCTCTAATTGCACAGGTATTAAGAATAATTAAATCAGCTTTTTCCATGTCATCTACTTCAGTAAAGCTCATATCTTCTAAAATAGCTTTAATATTTTCTGAATCATGTTCATTCATTTGACAACCATAAGTTTTAACAAAATATGTTTTCCCTTTTCCTAAAACCCTTAAGTTATCATTAAGAATATATTCATTTTCTTTTGTAATAGATTTATTTCTTGTTCTTACTTTAGCGTCTTTTAAATTTGGAATTTTCATACTAATCACCCATTTCCATCTAAAGATGATACCATAAAAGATACTTTTTATCAAGGTATCAAAAAAGATAGAAAAATACTTTCTATCTTATATCTCCAGCTTTCTTTAAGCTTCTTTTTATTATAAAAGGTCCTAGTAAATCAAAAATAAAACTTGAACCAATAACAATAGTCATAAGCATATTACCATCAACTCTAAGAGCATCTCTTGCTATAACAGCAAGACCTATTGCTAAACCCGTTTGTGATAAAAGTGCTGGACCTAAATTTTGAGTAATATCTTTTTCTTCACGTGCAATCTTACATCCAATAAATGCACCAAGTATTTTTCCAAATATTCTAGTTAATATATAAATTATTCCGATAAATCCAACATTTGGAATGACTTCAAATGCTAAGCTAGCACCACTTAATACAAAGAATACCATTAACATAGGTGAAGATATATAATCTAATAAATCTATTACTCTATCTGTATATCTTCTATTATAGGCATTTACAAACATAGTACCCATAACTGTACAAATTAATAAAGAAGACATATCGGCATAATAACCAATTAATATAGAAATAAATATATGTGTTAATATTAAACATATTATATTAGACTTTTGTTTAAATAGTTTAGAACTAAAACCTAGAGTTAATCCTAAAATAGCACCTACTACTAAGGATATAGTTATATCTACAAATGGAGTAAAGAATCCAAGTGATGTATTTATACCTAGTTCAATATCTTCTGCTATTACAAGAACAAGACCAAACATAATAATTGATAATATGTCATCTACTCCTATTACACCTAAAATGGTATCTGTAAAATCACCTTTTGCTCTATATTCATGAACAACCATCATAATTGCGGCAGGAGCTGTTGATGATGCTATAGCACCAAGTAATAATGAAAAAGATATACTTTGTCCTAACGCAAGTAAAACTAAAGTAACAGTAAGCATTGTAAATAACGAACATATTATTCCTATAATAAATGGTTTTTTACCTAATCTTTTAATATAAGACCATTTTGATCCAGCTCCTATTTCAAAAGATACAAAAGATAATGCTATAGTTGTAAAAAGTTCCATATTATCAATTGTATTTAAATCAACTAAATTAAGAACATTAGGCCCTATTAAAATACCCGCAAATAAGTATCCAATTACTACAGGTAGTTTAAGTCTTTTAGCAATTTTACCAAAGAATAAACCAAAGACAAAACTAGCACATAATCCTAAAATTATTTCCATTATTCTTCAAATCCAATCATTTCTTCTAAATTAAGAAGCATTAATGAATATTGATGACTAGGTATTAAATCTTTAATTAAATCTTTAAGTTCTCCTATTCTATTTTTTTCTATCGGTATAAAAAGTGTTTTACTTTCATCATTATAATAATCTAAAGCATACTTGATGGAATTAAAAATATTACCACCACCGCCATATTTAGTACCGCCTTTTTCACTTTCACATGAATCAGTATCAAAAACCGTAATATTTTTTATTCCGGCATTAGAACATTTTTTTAAAAAATCATCTAAAAGCGTTTCTTCTTTTATAACTAAAATAACTAATTTCATATAATCCCTACTTTCTATATATATTATAACACAAATAAAAAAGAGATTATCTCTCTTTTATATAATTCCAATACTATGTAAAATTGTATACGCAGATAAAATAATTCCAATAAGTGCAAATACTTTTTTTATTAGACCCGAACTAGCAAATCCAGATACACATAAAATAAAACCTATAGTAGCAAGTAAAGGAACTGGTCCAAAGTAATAATCCCATACAAAATAAGAATATGTAGCCATTACAAAACCTATAAAAGAGCCTGATAATATTGTTTTAAATATACTTAATACTACAAATAAAACAAGAATAACAACTCCAGTTGCTATTATAGTAGGCATTGAACCAAAATTTGATAACATCTAATCACCTCTTTACTATATATAGTATAACATATTTAATCTCGTCTAAAAATATCTCTAGTGTAAATTTTTTATTTACACGATCTTTATCATTAATTTCTAAATTTTTTTTAACTTTCTATAAAAAAACATAAAAATTCTATATAGATTACTATTAAAAATCAAAATAGCTATTTGCGTTTTTTTATAAATAGAAATAGTTTTTTTTATATCATTTTTTTTAGATATATACTTAACTATTTTTTTCGTTTCTTTTACAACATCATCACTTAAGCATAAATAACATTTATCAAACAAATCACAAGTTACAATTAAAAAAAATCTATTATTCTCTAAAAAATCTCCATAATTCTTTCTTATATATTTATATCTTTCGAATGCACTAATATATAAATCTACTTCATTTTTAATATTCCAATTATCTATTATGCTTCCTTCTCTTTTTAAATAAAATATAGTTTAGACTTATTATAACTAACATTATTTCCATTTATTATTAACTTATATGTTACTGCAACATCTTCTTGAACTCTCCCTTTTGGATACCGAATATCTTTAAATAACTTCTTTTTATAAACTTTATTCCAAGCATAATTTTGCATTTTATTTAAGTTAAGTAATTCGATTAAAACTCCTTTACTTTCAAATGTTTCAGTTTTTTACTATAGTCTACAATTCTTAAATAATCACAGGTAGCTTATCTACTTCATATTTTTCTAAATCACTTATTAATATTTCATACATTCTTTTATCTCTAGAAGCATATTTATCACATATTATTCCAGAATTATCTTTTGAACCATCATCTTCTAAAATTATTTCAAGATTTTTATATGTTTGATTTATTATACTTTTAATACACCTGTCTAAATATTTTTCTACATTATAAACAGGTATAACAACTGGCAATATTTTATTATTCATAAAATTTGTAATTCAACTTTTCTTTGTTTCGCAATTTAAATAAGTATTATTATCTAGCATAATATATCACATCTTTCTAAAGTTTAGCTTACCTCTTGTTTGTAATTATAGTATAACATAAAAAAAAGAGGCATTAAACCTCTTGAATTACTAAAAGAACCATTGGCTTACATTCAGTAACTTGGTACAAATATTTACCAACTTTGTCTCTTATACCTGCTTTTATCTTATTGAAATCTACGTAGTTTTCTTTTATATTTTCATTAATAACTTCTAACGAAAGTCTTTCAGCTTCTTTAATTATATCAATATTATCTTTTACATAAATAAAACCACGTGTTAGTATTTCAGGTCCTGCTAAAACTTTTTTGGTTGTTTTATCAATTGTAGCAGTTACTACAACTATACCATTATCTGATAAAGCTTCTCTATCTTTTAAAACTGCTTCCCCAATATCACCAACTGTTTTACCATCGATTAAAAT
>JAFTYN010000016.1 GCA_017461465.1 Bacilli bacterium | reverse complement strand
TCTAGATTATTAATTTTAAAACGATATTTTTTCATACTAACTTCCTACATAAATCCATAACTTCATCTATAGATTCTAACCTTTCATTTTTTATATCATTAACCATACAAGTTTTCATATGATTTTCTAATAATTCTTGTCCTAAACTTTTAAGAGCACTATTAACCGCTGAAATTTGTACTAGTATGTCAGCACAATTTCTATCATCTTCAATCATTTTATTTATTCCTCTAATTTGACCTTCAATACGATTAAGTCTATTAGTATAACTTTTCTTTTCTAAAGAAGTTCTTATTACATCTTTATTCATATATACCTCCTATGATAATTATATACCCCCTTAAGGTATGTGTCAATTAATAAAAAAAGGCCATATAGCCTTTTTTATTATCTATTATCTTTTCTAAGAGTATATGCCTTAACTACATTTTTAGCAAGTTCTGCTACTGTCATTTGACCTACACCACCTGGTACTGGCGTAATAAAGCTAACCTTTTCTTTAGCAGTTTCAAAATCAACATCACCATATAACTTACCATCGACTCTATTTATACCTACATCAATTACAACAGCATTTTCTTTAATCATATCACCAGTAATTAAACCTTTTTTACCAACTGCCGCAATTAAAATATCTGCTTCTTTAGTATGTTTTATTAAATCTTTAGTTTTTGAATGACATACTGTTACAGTAGCATTATTATTAGTCATTAAACTAGCTAGTGGTTTACCAACTAAATCACTTCTTCCTACTATAACAACATGTTTTCCTTCTACATCTATATTGTAGTATTTAAGTATATCCATAACACCATATGGAGTACAAGGAATAAGCGTATCTACACCATGCATTAATTTACCAGCATTAACATCAGATAAACCATCTACATCTTTATATGGATCAATGCTATTTTGTATTTTTTTAGCATCTAAATGTTTAGGAAGAGGCATTTGTACTAAAATGCCATCTACCATATCATCATTATTAAGCTCATCAATAATTTTTAATATTTCTTCTTCAGAAACATTTTCATCAAGTTTAATATGATTAAAGTTATAATCTAGTTCACTAGCCATTTTAGCTTTTTGACCAACATAAACTAAACTCGCAGGATCATCCCCTACTTCAATA
Organism: Bacilli bacterium; assembly: GCA_017461465.1. Taxonomy (GTDB): domain Bacteria; phylum Bacillota_I; class Bacilli_A; order RF39; family UBA660; genus RGIG4266. Next base: position 5,223 of record JAFTYN010000016.1, on the reverse strand, counting down.
ACAACTAAACCTAATTTACGTTCATAATTACTAAGTTCTTTTTTTAAATCTTCTAAAATCTCAAGTTTAACTTTTTTACCATCTAATAATTCCATACTAAAAATCCTCTTTACTTTCTTCTAATCGTTTTTCTGAATAACTAATCATTTCTTCTTTAGATTTAAAAAATTTTGGTGCAATTCCCCTAATCATATCTAAAGAATAATTTCTAACATCTATATCATCATTAAACACTCTATAAATTTTGTAAGTCAAATCTTTTATGGCAGCTTCATAATTATCATAGTTAGTATACTCTTTAATTAAACTATTAACTTCATAGGGTTCTATGTTTGCTGCTCTACCTATTGATTCAATTACTCTAGTTAATTGTTTTTTCTTAAATATATTCATTATTCTTTATTATCTAATATATATTTATTACCAAAGTGCTCAATAATTTTAATTAAATCTTCAAATTCCATTGATATAGTAGCTAGATTAGTACAAGGATGCATTTGTACTCTTTCTCCTACTAAAGTGTGATCTAATATAAGTGTTAAATCTCTATCAGTATTATTCATAATACCAAGTGGTGTAACCATACCTCTTGTTAATTTAGTTTTCTTAGTAAGTTCTTCTTCCCTACCAAGTTTAATTTTTTCTACACCAAGCAAATTTTGTAAGTATTCAAAATCTGCTCTATTAGTATCCCTTAAAAAATATATATAAAAATTTTTATTATTATCTCTTAAAAATAAATTTTTACATCCAATACCGCTTATACCTTTTACAAGTTCATTACATTCATCACAAGTATAAACAGCTTCATGCTCTACTAATTCATATTCTATATTTAATTCTTTTAATAATTCTTTTACTTCTTCCATCATAAATCCTCCTGCTAGAAATGGAATCTACGTTCCAGTTCCTTTTTAAAACTTTTTTTATTAAACACATACATAAGCGATATCATAAATAAACTTATTATTACTGATGTCATTGATGGCCATTTTACTGTTACTATATCAAATATTAGTAGTATAGCAGGTACTAACCCTATAAAAGAGTTAAGTGTTATATAAAATACATAATCTTTTATATAAAATTTAAAAAATATTCGCATAATAAACATTGCTACTATATAAGTAATACATGTAAGAGGAAGTACATAATTAATTGACCACATATAAAAACCAGTAAAATAATCCCATAATATTGATGAAATAATAACTAAATTAAATTCACCAAATAAAAGTCTCATAAAATTATTACGTGTTTTTATAGCAGTTGTTAATGTAAGCCAAAAACATGTAATACCTGCTATTACAAAAAGTGACCAAGATACATCTTTATTTACTACTGAATTTATAAATACACATATAACTATAGCTAACATAGATAAAAATGCTAATATTTTATAAAGTAAATTATGCTTTGTATATATAGTTGGTATTATTGGAAATACACTATTATTTTCTTTATCTTTACCTAAATCATTATGACAAAGTGGACAAGTATTATTAGCTATATTTAAATCCACATTACACTTATAACATTTCTTCATCTATATCATCTTCCTCAACTATATTAGCATTTATAGTTACTTTTATATCATTACCAGTTAAAGTTCTAAAGAAATTCTTTTCTATTTCTGTATTTATAAAATGACTAGTAAATGAAACCATTAGACTATCTTTATATGAACACATACATGCCTGCATACCATCAGTTGAAGCAAACACATCAAAATAGTCTATATATTTATCAAATACTTCAGGCATAGTTACTATACCTATATTTGAAAAAGTCATAGTATGATATCTTCTAGATAACATATATGATATTTTTAGTACAATATCTTTTATAAATACTGGTACTAATCTAATAATAAAAATATTTTCAAATAAAGCTAAACCATTCATTTTTTTATCTAATTCTTCTTTAGTAAGATTACTTTTAAATTGTTTATCAATACTTTCAATAATATCTTCTAATTTTGTGCCATCTTTATACTTATAAGAAACTGATATAGTGTTAAAAAAGTTTCTTACTGTTTCAGATGGAAAATACTTTCTTAAGTTAACGGGGACTGTTATATAAATAGGTCTTTTTCTTTCATTAATAGACATATTCATAGCTATACTTTTAATAAGCATACTAGTTAAATAAACTGTTAAAGTTGTATTATAACTTTTAGCAAGTTTAAGTACATCTTTACACGGCATTAATCCTTCTATAACTTTTATTCTATTTTCTGGATAATTATCATATTTAATATGATAAGCTTTTTCCTTTACTTTTCCATCTACATTTAAACTAGACTTATAATATTTAGAAAAACTATCATCACTTTTAGAAATAGTAGAACTAGTATCTAGTATTTCTGTATCTTTAATTTCATATTTTATTTCTAAATAATTAGCAGTTAAACTTCTTAAGAAAAGAAGCGTTCCAGTACCATCTGTTAAAGCATGACTAACTTCAACAGTTATTCTTTTTTTATAATACATAACTTTAAATAAAAGTTTACCTTCATCCATATAATCACATATAGGAGAAGATTCTAAAGTTACTTCTGGTTCTATATCACTTTCTTCTAAATAATACCAAAAGAAACCTTTTTTAAGCACTGAAGAAAAAATAGGGAAATCTTTTAAAGTAACATTTAATGCTTCTTTTAAAATTTTACTATCTATTTTTTCTTTTAGACTAACTGCAAATCTAAAAGTCTTAGTATCATATTTATCAGTAGTTGGTGGAAATATTTTTGCAGCATTATCAAGTTTATACCAACTCTTACTTTTTTTATTTTTCATTTAATCACCTAAGAATTCTATTATTTTTTCATATGCTAATTCAGTATATGATTCATCTAATATATTAGTTAAAAAACCATGAGCAGCTCCATAAAAATTATAATGTTTTACTTTTACTAAAAATTTTTTTAATTTTTTAGCATACTCAATTCCTTCATCCCGAAGTGGATCATTATCAGCCGTAATAATTAAAGTTTTAGGCATTCTAAATAAATTATTTGATAATAAAGGTGCAACATACTTATTATCTAAATCTTCTTTATTCTTAACATAATGTTCCATAAAATCACAAAGTTGAGTTCTAGATATGATATAACTAGAACCATTTTCTATAACACTTTTATATTTAGTATCTTTTGAATAATCACTTTGAAGTGCTGGATATAAAAGTATTTGTTTATATACTTTAAAATCTCTTGTATCTATAGCTCTTTGGCATACAGCTGCAGTTAAATTACCACCCGCAGAATCCCCCATAATAACGATATTTTTAGGGTCTATATTAAGAAGTTCAGAGCTACTATATACAAGTCTAATAACATCATAACAATCATTAAAACCAGCTGGGAATGGATGCTCTGGCGCAAGTCTATAACTTATAGCCATAACAGTAGATTCAGTTTTATGAGCAAGATTATAACAAATATTAGTATATGAATCGATAGAACCAGCTACCCATCCACCACCATGTAAGTATATAATTAATCTATTATTATTCTTAGGGGGAGTAAATACTCTAACTTTTACTTTACGTGTTAATAAATCTATCTTTACATCTTTATAACTCCGCCTTTTATTAAACTTAGGATTAGCAAGTTTTTGGAATAATCTAAATAACTTGTAATTCTTTTTCATATCAAATTCTCTTAGCTTCTTATAAACAAATCTTTCCATACTAAATCACCCTGCACATTAATTATAACATAAAAGAAGAGTTAAACTAGTTCTAACTCTTCTATCCCCTCAAAATCATATACATTATCTTTTTCTTCTGCTATCTTAAACCTATCAATAATTCTAGTTTTAAGCCATTCATTTTCTTTAATATGATAACTTTCAAGTACACCAGGTTCATGAATATAATTTAAAACTGTTTTATAATTACCAGTAAAAATAATCTTATTAGCATTTTTTCCAAGTTTATCAAGAACTTGTTTAGCATAATCTACATTACCTTGATAAGGAATACTAGGAAATAAAAATAAATTATATTTATTAGCAAATAATCTAGCATAGTATTCAACTAAACCTTCATCTAGAAGTTCACCTTTAACACCACGACAATCAAATCTTTTACCATCATACTCTAAAGAGAAAAATTCTTCATCAGATTTCATTCTTATAATAGAATGGAATAATTCATGAATAACAACACCTTTAGTAATATCTAAATATGTAAGATGTTTTTGTCTAATTAAATTAGCAAGTTCTTCACCAGTAAAAATTTCATTAGCACTATTTTTTAGTTTTTCTTCTATCTCTTTTATTGGTAATAAAGGAACATCTACTTCTAAACCTTTTTTAAAAGTTATTTCATTAAATAAATCTGGGGATAGATGTAATTTATTGGTTTCTTTCTCCCACCTACCCGGACCTTTAGAATATTTTCCTCCACCATCAATAACTATATCTTCATCATAATTAAAATTATTAATCATATTTATAGTTTCTTCAGGTAGATACTTACCATACTCTTTTAAAATAAGAGTGTATACTTCTTTAACATACTCTTTTATGTCTTCTTTAAAAAGAAACTTTTCTGATTCTGTCATAACTATACCTCCTATTGTCTACTAGTAATAGTATACAAAAAATAGCATAAATATTCAATATTTAAGTGTTAAAGGAGTGTATAACAAAAAAGAAAAAAAGTTGCAATAAATACAACTTTTAAGACTCTTTTAATGTTAAAGATTGGGTACCACATGAATAAAACATTGATGATGTATTAGCTGCAGTAACCCATTCTGGACCAATATATATATTTTTCAAACTACTCGTTTTAGAAAACATACTTTCCATTGTTGTAACATTTGAAGTGTTAAAACTAGATAACAAAAAAACACAATGTTATAAACATTGTATTAATCGTTATTTCTATTACCATACATTATTAAAAGTCTTAGAAGCTGAAGTATAGCTGCTAGAGCACTTGCTACATAAGTAAAGGCTGCTGCACTTAAAACTTTTTTAGCGCCGTCTAATTCTTCTTTAGATACTAAGTTTAATTCTTCTATTTCTTTTAAAGCTCTTTTAGATGCATCAAATTCTACTGGAAGTGTAACTAATTGGAATACTACTGTTGCAAGTTCCATTAATATACCAACCATCAAATATTGCATAGCGCCCATAAAAATAGAAATTATCATGGCAAAGTAACCGGCATAACTTACTAAGTTTACTACTGGCACTAATGATGCTCTTA
>JAFTYN010000015.1 GCA_017461465.1 Bacilli bacterium | reverse complement strand
TCTATGTCTTGGTGTGATTGGAGAATATATTGGTAAAATATATAAGGAAACTAAAGCGAGACCTAGATATATTATTGAGTGTGTACTTGATTAATGAGGATATAGATTTAATTCAAAAAAACCCTAATAATGTCTATTAGGGATTTTTTTACTCATTGTTCAGTAGAGAATAACTATAATCATATACTAATAAATGTTTATTTATTTCTTCGTTAATAATTTTATCTTTAAAATCTGTTTCATAAATATTAAATATCATTTCAATAGAAAAATGCTTTTTTTCTTTTTCAGTAAGTTCTAAATACTTGGCTGAAAAGAATAATAAATATTTATATTTACTAAAATTAGTGACAACTTTAGTATAACTTGGGTCTAATGCACTTAAAACTTGTTTTGATAAAATAATCATATCTCTTACATTAAAATTTTTATTTTCTAATAAATATATTGCTAATCTAAATTTATCAATATCACCTAAATTATCAAATTGATGTATTAAATTAATTACTTTTTTTGTATTATTTTTTTATAGTATAATTTACCTCATTTCCTTTATTTACAACGGTTATAGGCACTAAACTTAATTATTACCTGTGTCTTCATTAAATACATACTATTGCTAGAATTAGAACTTTTGAATAATCTAATTCTATAAATATTGTGAAAGATAAACTTGGACTTTCAATGGTAATTAATCCTGAATCATTAACAGCAGATAGTATTTCAAGAGCGCTTAGTATTCCAAGTGCTTTAGAGACAACAACATTTTTAAAAGGAAAGATGCAAATTATTAAGTGAGAAACTTCCTAAAGTACTTATTATAAATGGTGATGTAAATTTAATATATACTGTGTATGAAAAAGAAAAAGTAGTTATGCTTGAAGAAATAATACCAAAAGATTTTTGGTTAGAAAGCACAGAAAAGAAAGATGAACTTCATATAAGGGTGTAATACTTTCAAAGCCACATGAAGAAAAAGACATGTTTAAAATCAATTTATTAAATATGATGAAAAAATAATGATATTTATAATTAATTAACAAAAAGCAATTTAATTGCTTTTTTATATGTTATAATCAGTATGTAGATTATATAGTAGGTGATAGTATGAAAGTACCATTAAGATTTCAAGTAACTGAATTCGACTGTGGAACAGTATCTTTATTAAATGCATTTAGTTATTTATTTAATAGAAAAAAATACCAGCTGAACTTGTTAAAGCTATTCATAGTTATACGCTTGATTGTTATGATGAATATGGTAATATTGGTCAAGGTGGAACTAGTAGAGAAGCTATAAATAAACTTAGTCATTGGATAGAAAGATATTCTAAGAAAAAGGATTTTGGAGTTCACTGTGAGAGATTAGAAAAAGAAGAAGTTAATCTAGAAAATATTAAAAAATGTTTAAAAAATAATGGTGTTGTTTTTGCACGCTGCTGGATGGAAGTTGAACACTATGTTATTATTACAAAAATAGATAGTAAAAGAGCATATATTTTTGATCCTTATTATGTAAGTAAAGGATATTACAATAGAGATAAAGATATAAGAATAGTGCTTTCAAAACCATTTAATTATAATAGAGTTGTTAAATTATCAAGATTATTTTCAGGAACAAAGAGGGATTTATCTTTAGGAGAAATTTCTATGAGAGAATGCGTTTTGATAAATAAAATTAGAAGGTGATAGTATGAAGAGATTTAAATATGCAGAAATAGCTAGTATACTTGGAATTACTGGTAATTTATTTTTGCTAGTTATAAAAGGCATAGTAGGCTTTATGACTCATAGTCAAGCTATGATAGCCGATGCATTTAATAGTGCAGGTGATATATTTTCATCTGTTATGACTTATATAGGTAATAGAATATCTAGTAAACCAAAAGATAAAGATCATAATTTAGGACATGGTAAAGCAGAATATATTTACTCAATGCTTATAAGTATTGTTATGTTTGTAATGAGTTTATATTTATTTAAAGATTCATTTTATGTAATATTAAATAAAGAAACATATACATTCTCTAAATGGCTTATTATAGTATGTATAATTACTATTATAGTAAAGAGTTTTCTTTATATTTATACAAGTAGGGTTGCTAAAAAATATAATAATTTATTAGTAAAGGCAAATTCTAAAGATCATAGAAACGATGTTTTGATAACAACAAGTAATTTAATTTCATGTATATTTGCATACTATGGTATATTTTTCTTTGATGGAATTGTTGGTATTGCAATATCATCTTGGATATTAGTAACAGCACTTGAACTTTATAAAGAAAGTTATCATGTTTTAATGGATAAATCTATATCAGAAGAAACTAAAAAAAGAGTATATGATATTATTGAAAGACATGAAGAAATAAAAAAAGTAAATCATTTTAATTCAACACCAGTTGGTTATCGTTATCAAATTAGTTTTACTATATTTGTAGATGGTAATTTATCTACTTTTGAAAGTCATGATATCGCAAATAGACTTGAAAAAGAAATAGATAAAGAGATAAAAGAAATATATTTAACTGTTATTCATGTTAATCCAATAGAACTAAAAGAAAAGAAAAAAGATAAGTAATTTATCTTTTTTTGTGCTATAATTTATTTATAATAGGAGGATATATGAAGACAGTAGTAATAACAGGAAGTGCTAGGGGTTTTGGCTTTGAAATGCTTAAATTATTTAGACAAAAAAACTATAATGTAGTATTATGTGATGTATCAAAAGAAAGTTTAAAGAAGGCAGAAGAAGAACTTTTAATGATGAATTATAAAGGTAAAGTACTAGCTTTTGAAACAGATATTACTAATGAAGAAGATGTAAAAAAATTAATTAAAGAAACATTAAATAAAGTTAAAACAATTGATATATGGATTAATAATGCAGGAGTAAATCAACCTAATAAACCAATATGGGAACTTGATAAAAAAACAATAGATAGATTAATAGATATAGATTTAAAAGGAACTATATTATGTTCTAAATTAATAATGGAAGTAATGATAGAACAAAAACATGGTCAAATATTTAATGTAGAGGGACATGGTAGTAATGATGCTAAAATAGTAGGGCTTTCTTTATATGGAACGGCTAAAAGAGGTTTAACATATTTTACAGAAGCTCTAGCTAAGGAAGCAGAAGAATTAAATACTAATGTTTTAGTAGGTAAAATAACTCCAGGTATCATGATTACTAATTTCTTACATAATGCACTTGGGGATGGAGAAAAAATAGTTTTAGATGAAAAAACTAAAAAGGTCTATAATATTTTAGGAGATTATCCAGAAACTATAGCAAAATTCATGGTAGATAAAATAATAAATAATACTAAAAATAATGCTAAAATTATGTGGCTTACTAATAGAAGAGCAGCATTAAGATTTATGACAGCAGGATTTAATAAGAGAAATTTCTTTGAAGATTAAGATAGGATTATCCTATCTTTTTTTATTAATGTTTTTATGATATACTTCATTTGGTGATAATATGGAAAAATATATGACTTTTGATATTTTAGATAAATATGATGATTTAATTAATCTTTATACAAAAAGACCATTTAGTTTAGTATCTAGTGAACTTAGAAAGCAAAAAGAATTAGATGAAACTACTATTGAAAAATGGGTAGGAATGAAATTTAAATATGTAAAAATGCCTAAACAAACTCATACTGATAAAGTAGTTGTTCTTGATGAAAATAATATAGAAGAAGAATTTGATGATGTAGATGGTTTTGTAACTAATTTAAAAGATGTAGCTATTTTAACTACATCAGCAGATTGCCAAAATATATTAATATATGATCCAGTTAATAAAGTTATTGGAAATGTTCATTCTGGATGGAAAGGTACAGTAAAAAAAGTAGTAATAAATGCCTTAAATATAATGATAGATAAATTTAATTGCAAACCTGAAAATATTATTGTATGTATATCACCTAGTATATTGAAGTGTTGTTTTGAAGTAGAAGATGATGTAGTATCTCTATTTAAAGAAGCATTTGATAATATTGATGAAGATATAACATTAGGAGATGTAAAAGAAGGAAAACAAAAATATTATATAGATACTGTAAATATTAATATAAAAGAAATGATGAAACTAGGACTAAAAAAAGAAAATATAGTAGCTAGTCAAAAATGTACTATGTGTAATAGTTTAGAGTATCATTCTTTTAGAAAAGACAAGGAAAATTCAGGACGTAATGTAGCGTTAATATGTATGAAATAGGAGGATAATATGGATATAATAGTAGAAGGTACTAAAAGTAAAAGTTATAAACCAAATGAAGTTAATATAAATTTAACTTTTACTTATGTAGATAATAAATATGATACATGTTTAGAAGAAGGATTAAATTTAATAGAGGATTTTGTTTTTAATACTTTAAGTAAATTAAATATAGATAAAGAGTGTTTTAAGACAAGAAATTTTCAAGTAAGACATAAAACTAAATTTGATTATCAAAATAATAAAGAAATAGATTTAGGATATGAATTTAAAGAAGATGCATTTATAAGTTTAGATTATGATGTAGATATGATAGCAAATTTTATCGAAGAAATATCTAAAATTGAGAATGGTCCAAAATACATGATGACATTTGGTTTAAAAGAATTAGAAGAAGCTAAAAAAGAAGTTTTAAAGCTTGCATATAAAGAAATGGAAGAAAAAGCTAAAGTTATTGCAGAAGCAGCTAATCTTACTTTAAATAGATGTTTAAAAGTAGATTTTAAACCATTTACAGAAACAGTTATTTCAAATAGTAACCTAAATGAAGTGTATACTGAAAATGCAAGATTTGCTAAAGCAGCATCTGCTAGTGAAATTGTTAGTAAAACTTTTATTCCAGAAGACATAAAAGTATCACAAACATTATATTCTTTATGGTTAGCAGAATAAGTATGGAAATACCAGATTTTTTAAAAGAAAAATTATTAAGTTATTATCCTGATAATATAGTATTAAAAATTATAGAGGGATATAAAGAAAATAAATATGTTACTTTAAGAATAAATACAGTTAAATCTGATAAATTAGAAGTAACTAATATATTAAAAAAAGAAAATATAGAATATGATGAAGTATCATGGTATAATGATGCACTTATAATAAAAAATGTAAATGAAGATAGAATTAGAACATTAAGTATTTACGATGAAGGTAAAATATATCTTCAAAGTTTATCTTCAATGATGCCTCCAATTATATTAAATCCAGGTAAAGAAAGTATACTTGATATGGCTGCTGCTCCGGGAGGAAAAACAACGCAAGTTTATAATCTTTCTTGTGGTGATGCTTTAATAACAGCTTGTGAGAAAAATAAAATAAGAGTAGATAGATTAAAATATAATTTAAATAAACAAGGGGCAACAAGAGTTAATGTTTTAAATAAAGATGCTAGAGAATTAGATGACTTTTTATCTTTTGATAAAATTTTATTAGATGCTCCTTGTAGTGGTAGTGGAACAATTGATTTAAATAATGAAAATACAGTTAAATATTTTAATAATGATTTAGTAGTTAGATCTACAAAAGTTCAAAAAGAATTACTTTCTAAAGCTATAAATTTACTAAAAAAAGATCATGAAATGGTATATTCAACATGCTCTATTTTAAGAGAAGAAAATGAGCAAATTTTAGAAAGTTTTATCAAAAATAATATAGTAGAAATAGTCCCTATTAGTAAAGATATATTTGAGGGTATTACTTTATTACCTACAACTATAGAAGGTACAATATGTGTAATGCCTAGTAAATTATATGAAGGATTTTTCATTGCTAAAATAAGAAAGAAATAACTTCTTTCTTTTTATTTGAAATAGCATAATTAAAATGTTAGAATACTAATATGTAGAAAGTAGGTATATATGAAAGTTGGATTAGTATTAGAAGGTGGTGGTATGCGAGGAATGTATACTGCTGGTGTATTAGATATGTTTTTAGATAATAATATTAAAATAGATGGTATTATTGGAGTATCAGCTGGTGTATTATTTGGAGTTAACTATTGTTCGAAACAAAGAGGTAGAGCAATAAGATATAATAAGAAATATGCTGGTAATAAAAACTATATGAGTATATATTCACTTTTAACAACAGGTAATATTGTAAATAAAGATTTTGCTTATTATGATGTTCCTTTAAAACATGATATTTTTGATATTGAAGAATATAAAAAATCTAAAACTAAATTTTACGCGACGGTAACAAATGTTAATACTGGTTTAGCAGAATATATCAAGTTAGATGATGTAATAAAGCAGATGGAAGTATTAAGAGCAACTGGAGCAATGCCTTTTGTATCAAAGATAGTAGAATATAATGGTGAAAAGTATTTAGATGGTGCTCTAGCGGATAGTATTCCAATTGATAAATGTATGGAAATGGGATACGACAAAATAATCGTGGTTTTAACTAAACCAATGAATTATAAAAAAAGTAAACCACCTCAAATTTTTGCTAAAGCCTTTTATAAGAAGTATCCAAAATTAGTTGAAGCTATTAATACTAGATATATAAGATATAATGAAGCAGTAGATAAAGTAAATGAATTAGAAAAACAAAATAAAATATTTGTTTTAAGACCATCAAGAAAAGTAGAAATGAGTAGGATAGAAAAAGATCCTGATAAACTAGAAGAAATGTATGATTTAGGTATATCAGATACTAATAAATCGTTAAGTGCACTGCGAAAGTATTTAAAAAATAGTGATTAATCACTATTTTTTTATGTTATACTTTTTATAGTAAGGAAGTTGATTTATGAAAAAGAAAAAAAGTAGTTTAATACCATATTTTATATTTACTCTTTTTATAGCACTATTTGTGGGATTTAATGTCTTCACGTATAAAGAAATGAATAGTTTGATAGGGTTTGTTAGTGAATTTGGTATGCTAGTTATATTTACAGCATTTTTTGTATTTGTATATATTTATATCTTAATTAGTTTAATTGTTACAGAATATTTGCCACAACAAAAAGATGTATTATATTTATTTACAATGGATGGGAAAACACCAGTATTTGTTGATAAAAAAGGAAAAAAATATATTTATGATGGTAAACATATTGATGCGGTTAGAGAAAATATAGGAAAGTGTTTTAATGTTGAAAAAAATATATTTACTGTAACTAAAATTGAAAATATTACTAGTAATGCATTTGAAGTTACTAATATAAAAGAAAAATATTGGTTTAATTTTTATTGTTATTTAGGAGCTTTTGAAGATATATTCTTACTTCCAATTGTATATGTAGCAGCAACACCATTTATTTTATCTGCTATTCTTACTCCTTTTCCAGCTAATTTAGTTATATTTGCCATGACAATTCCATTATTATTTATAATT
>JAFTYN010000087.1 GCA_017461465.1 Bacilli bacterium | reverse complement strand
TCTCCAGTGTCTGATCTATACCATGTGAAGCTTCAACAATTCCAGCATTAAAAGAATATTTTACTTGAATATCTCCAAGTTCATAAAATAGTACTATATCAGATATACAACCATTTAATGCTTTTTCTATTTCATCAGGTGATTTAGAAGTAACTACTATAAATTCATCACCACTTCTTCTAACACTTATATCACCATAAAAGTTTTGCTTAAGGACTTCGCCAAAATTACTTAAACACGAATCTCCTACTGCATGCCCATAATTGTCATTAATATATTTTAACTTAGCAAAATCAAAAGCAATAACTGAGCAATTTTTATTTTTTGATAAATAACTACCATAGTTTTGCTTAAGACCTTTCATATTAAATAAACCAGTTAAAACATCAGTATTTCCAACTACCATTGCCATAACATCACCCCGACTTAGGTGTTATTATATACTCACAAAAAAAAGAAGTCAAATCTTCTTATTTTGAATTAGTTACTAAATTATATAAGACTTTAACTTCTTTAATAGATAAGAATCTATATTCTCCAGTATTCATACCATCACAAGTTAAAAAAGCCACTCTATCTCTTCTTAATTTTTCAACTTGATATCCTAATGCTTTAAACATATTTTTTACTTGATGATTTCTACCTTCATGAATAGTAATCTCAACTATTGATGTATTAGCTTTCTTATCAATTTTTTTAATTTTAACTCTTGCTCTATCAGTTTTTTTACCATCAATAATAACTCCTGACTCTAAAGTACGACGATGGCCTGGAGTTAATATTCCTTTAATTTTTGCTACATAAACTTTTTCTATGTTATTACTTGGATGTAATAGTAAATTTGTAAGATTACCATCATTAGTAAGAAGAAGTACACCAGTTGTATCATAATCTAGTCTTCCTACTGGATATACTCTTGTTGGAATATTAACTATATCAGTAACAACTTTTCTTTTCTTATCATCACTAGTTGATGTAACGACACCTCTTGGTTTATTAAGAAGAATGTAAACTTTTTCTTGTTTTTTTTCAAGGACATAACCATTAACTTCAATTAAATCATTAGTACCATCTACTAATGTACCAAGTTCTCTAACTATTTCTCCATTTACTTTTACTTTACCTTGTTTTATATATTCTTCTGCTTTTCTTCTAGAACAATATCCATTATTTGCTATAACTTTTTGTACTCTTTCCATCCAAATCACCAACGTAATTATAACATTTTAGTGTCTTTTTGACAATAAAAAAGCATATTTATAATATGCTTTAACCTACTTTAAGTTTTACACCTGATAAATAAGAATCTTCAGTATTACGTTTACTTATTATTGTATCAATAATACTCGAAGTAGTTCTAACAGCTCCTAGCTCATCACCTTTAATAGTTGCTTTAACAAGTTCGTCTTTACTTTTTACGTAATTAGTTAAATATGTCTTCAATGTATTTAACATATTAACAAAATTACCATACATAAATAAATTATTATTTTTAAGCCAAACTAGATAAACGGTATTATAAGCATCCAATTTTTCTTTTATTCCTTTTATATCTTTTTCCGATAAGCTTAGATCATGAAATAGTTTCATTTCAAAGTCACTTATTAATTTTCTTACAAATAATAACTCACTATTTGAAAGTACTTCACCATTTTTAGTTAAATTTTTAATAGAAGTTTCTAACTCTTTACTATCCTTACCTCTTCTTAATGATCTTAAATATTCTTCACCAAATTTAGCATCAACAATTCTATTTAGTCCTAAACTAACATCTAAAAAAGTTTTCATATTTTCGCTTAATTCAAATCCTAAATCTAATGTATTATTTTTTACTATTTCTTCACTTTCTAAACTATATAAATCATTATCTTTTAAATACTTTATAATTGTATTTGTACGAGAATGAGCATAATCGCGACTATCTTCTTCAAATTTTTTATTGAAACTTTCTGAAGTTTCTTTAAGTCTATTTATAGTATAGTTTATCATACCTTCTGCAATATCATAATTTACTCTTTCAGATTGTTCTACTCTACTTATATCTTTCATATAGTATCACCTATTATATATATTAAACTAATTATTAAAAAAAATCAACATTCATTAAAATAAAAAAAGAAGGTTAAAACCTTCTTTTTTATTATAGAATAACCATTAATAAACTTAAAATAACAATATTAACTAGTGCTATTGTAAGAACTATCTTACCTGCAAATTTTACCCAAGTAGCATATTCTACTTTAGCAAGTGCAAGACCACCCATAATAGCTCCACAAGTTGGAGTAATTAAGTTTACTAAACCATTAGAAGCTACTATAGTCATAAGAGTTACTTCTGTGCTATATCCAACTTGACTAGCTAAAGGTCCAATAATTGGAGCAGATAAAGCAGCAAGACCTGAACTAGATGGAACTAATATAGAAAGTAACACATGTAATAAATAATTAAGTGGTGCAAATACTAAACTTGGAACGTTTCTTAATGCCTCTGCAGCATTATAGATAATATAATTATCTAAATATGTAGTTTGCATTAATATAGAAACACCTCTAGCAATTGCGATAATAAGGATAACCCCTACCATATCATCAGCACCATCAATAAATGTATCTACAAATTGTTTTTCACCAGTTCTATTAACAAGACCAATTACTACAGACATAATTAAGAACCATACTGCAGCTTCATAGAACCACCATGAACCAAATGGAGCTCCTGTTAACCAACCTGTAAATCCATCAAAGAATGTTACACCAAAATCAGCCCATGGGATAAATGCAACTATCATTACTAAGAATGTTAAAGCAAATAAAATTAATGTAATAACTTGTTTTTTACTTAATTTAACATCTTCTTCTTTTTTAGCAGCATTACCACCATATTCCATTTCCATTGCTCTTACTTCACGCAATGATAAAATTGTTGAGCCTTTTTTAGCAATTACTTTTTTCGCATAACTTCTTACGAAAGCTATAGAAATAAGTAAAGTTGTAAGCCATAGAATTACACCAATCATGATTATTAATCCTTGATTTACTTCAATACCTTCAGGTAATGAACTTACTGCTACACCTACTGCAAATGGATTAATAGTAGAACCTAGAACACCAGAACCTGCTCCTAAAAGAACAATTGCAGATGAAACGATAGTATCCATTCCTGCTAATACCATTGTTGCAGCTAATAACGCATAGAAACCTACAGTTTCTTCAAGCATGCCATATGTAGTACCACCAATTGAGAAAATAAACATCAAGATTGGGATTAATGTTAATTCATTTCCTTTCAATTTTTTAACTAATACTCTAATTCCAGTTTCCAAAGCTTCTGTTCTATTTACAGTTGCTAAGAAACCTCCAAGTATTAATATAAAGATACCTACATCAATAGCATTTTCAAATCCTAATATTGGTGCTAATAAAACATCTGGTAAAGTTGCTCTAACAACACCTGTTCCATCAACTATTGTTTCACCAACAAAAGTTGCTTCTGGTAATAAATAAGTTATACCAGCAAGAAGAAAAATTAAAATTAGAATAATTGAAAAAGCCGTAATAAAACCTTTTCTTTTTTTCTTTGCCATGTTAAACTCCTTCCCTACTAATAATAGTACCTGTTTTTCCTTGTAAAGCTTGGCTTGCTTTATCTAAGGAAGTAATTAAAGCTTGACCCCCACGTCTATGTTCAACAAAAGATAGGCAGGCTTCTATCTTTGGTAACATACTACCTTCTTTAAACTCACCTGTTTGCATATATTGTCTAGCCATTTTTGGAGTTAAGAAATCTAGTTTTTCCTCATTAGCAGTATTGTAGTTAATGCATACTTTTTCTACAGCTGTTAAAATCAAGAATATATCAGCCTTGATATCAATTGCAATTCTTGCACTTGTCTTATCCTTATCAATAACAGCATCTACACCTCTTAATTTATTATAATGATAAACTACTGGAATTCCACCGCCACCACCAGCTATAACGATATTTTTATTTTCAAGGAGCATTTTAATTGTTTTATACTCAACAATTTGCATAGGTTGTGGTGAAGGAACTACACGACGATATCCTCTACCAGCATCCTCTTTAAAAGTATAACCTCTTTCAAGTTCCATTTTTTCTGCTTCTTCTTTTGTGTAGAAAGAACCAATTGGTTTAGTAGGATTTGAAAAAGCCTTATCCTTTTTATCTACTACAACTTGTGTAATAACTGTTACACAGTTTTTTCTCATATTATGTTTTACAAGTTCTTCTTGTATTGATTGTTGTAAATGGTAACCAATATAACCTTGGCTCATTGCTCCACATTCTGCAAATGGCACTTGTGGAGTATTTACTTCTTCATGAGATACTTCCATAGCCATATTTATCATACCAACTTGTGGACCATTACCATGTGTTACTACAACATCATAAGTATCTGCTAATTCTACTATATATTTAGCTGTTTGCTTTACTAGTTTTAATTGTTCTTCTGGGGTATTTCCTAATGCATTACCACCTAATGCTACTACTATTTTTTTTCTCATATTATTTCTTCATTGTTGCATACATGATTGCTTTGATTGTATGAAGTCTATTTTCAGCTTCGTCCATAACTTTAGATTGTTTTGATTCAAACACTTCATCAGTTACTTCCATTTCTGTTACACCAAATTTTTCATGTATTTCTTTTCCTATTGTAGTATTAGTATCGTGGAATGATGGTAAGCAGTGTAAGAAAATAGCATCTGGATTAGCTTTTTTCATTAATTCTTTAGTAACCCTATATGGAGTTAAAAGTTTAATTCTTTCTTTCCATAAGCTATCAGCTTCACCCATAGAAACCCAAACATCAGTATATACAGCAGATGCATTAGCTAAACCTTCTTCTACATCTTCTGTTAATAATATTTCAGAACCATGAACTCTTGCAAACTCTCTACATTTTTTTACAAGTTCTGTTTTTGGGAATAAAGATGATGGGGCACAACAACAGAAATCAATTCCTAATTTAGAACAGATAACCATTAATGAATTTGCAACATTATTTCTAGCGTCTCCTAAGAAAACTAGTTTTCTTCCTCTTACCTCACCAAATTCTTCATACATTGTCATAACATCTGCAAGCATTTGAGTTGGATGAAATTCATCAGTAAGACCATTCCATACTGGAACATCTGCATATTTTGCTAAATCTTCAACAATTTGTTGAGAGAAACCTCTATATTCAATTCCATCATACATTCTAGCTAAAACTCTTGCAGTATCAGCAATGCTTTCTTTTTTACCCATTTGAGATCCTGTTGGACCAAGGTATGTAACACCCATACCTAAGTCCATAGCACCTACTTCAAAAGCACAGCGAGTTCTAGTTGAATCTTTTTCAAATAAAAGAACAACATTTTTTCCTCTCAAATAATCGTGTCTTTTACCATTTTGCTTCTTTTTCTTAAATTCCATTGCTAACTTGATTAAATAAATAATTTCTTCTTCTGTATAATCAAGTAACTTTAGGAAATCTCTTCCATAAAAATTCATATTAATCCTCCCTAATAAGTGGCATACTCATGCATCTTGGGCCCCCACGACCACGAGATATTTCGGCTCCTGGAATTTCTAATACTTTTAAACCATTTTCTCTTAATACTTGGTTTGTAATATTATTTCTATCATAAACAATAACAACACCTGGCGCTATACAAAGTGTATTAGAACCATCATTCCATTGTTCTCTTTCTGCTGCTACTTTATCTCCACCAGCACATGGAATTAAAGTTACTGGCATTTTTAAATATGTTGATAAAATATTTTCAAGTGAATCATTAATTTCAATAACATTTAAATCTTCATCACTATTTTCATCATTACCTTCAGTTATTTCAAATACTTGTAAAGTATCCATAATACCTGGATGATAAGTAAATTTATTTCTATCAATTTGTGTAAATACAGTATCTAAATGCATAAATGCACGACTATTTGGAATATTAAATGCAAGTACTGTATCAATCTTACATTTTTTATCTTTAAATAAATTTTTAGCAAGTTCATCAATAGCATCTGCACAAGTTCTTTGAGAAATACCAACTGCTAAAATGTGTTCATTTAAGTTAAGAATATCTCCACCTTCAATATGATAAGGTAAATCTCTATTGAAATATTTATCTACTTGATCTTTAAATTCTGGATGATATTTAAAGATATATTCAGCATAAATAGTTTCCCTATTTCTTGTTACAGAATACATTTTGTTAAGTGAAATACCATTACCAATACTTGCAAAGTTATCTCTTGTGAAATATAAGTTTGGCATTGGTGCTGCTAAAAATTGTGTTTCTTCCGTAACTAAATCTACTAAAGATTTATCTGTTTTCTTTAATCTTTGATTAATTTCAGAAACTTGAATACCTTCCATAGTTTTTAAAACTAATTCTAAAGGATCTTTAAAACTATTTAAATATTGGAATACTAAATCACGATATTTAGGTGTTCTAATACCTGCTTCATAAATAAATTGTTTTAAGAATTCTTCACGAATTTCTGGGCTTAATGAAATTACTTCAGTCATTAAGTTTTCTAAGTAAACTACTTCTACTCCATTTTCTTTAAGTACTCTAGCAAACTCATCATGTTCTTTTTGAGCTACTGGTAAATATGGAATATCATCAAAAAGTAGTTCTTGTAATGTATCAGGTGTTAAATTTAGTAATTCATTACCTGGTCTGTGTAATAAAACTTTTTTTAGTGGTTTTATTTCGCTAGTCACATTAATCTTTTTCATTTTATCCTCCTATTTTATATTACTTAAAAATTTTTGTAATCTTTCTGTTTTTGGGTTATTAAAAATTTGCTCTTTTTCACCATCTTCTACAATTTTACCTTTATCCATAAAGATAACTCTTGTAGCAAAATCATACGCAAATTTAAGTTCATGTGTTACCACAATCATTGTGATATTTTTTTTACTCACCTCCATAATAAGAGTTAGAACCTCTTCTATCATTTCAGGATCTAAAGCACTTGTTGGTTCATCAAACAAAATTACTTCTGGATTCATCATAAGAGTTCTTACTATAGCAACTCTTTGCTTTTGTCCACCAGATAAATTTCTAGGATAAGTATTTTCCTTATCTTCAAGATGAATTTGCTTTAAATATTCTTTAGCAGTTTCATATGCCTCTTCTTTAGACATAATTTTATTTAAAACTGGTGCTAGTGTTAAATTATCAATTACTGTTAAATTATCAAATAATTGAAAATTTTGAAAAACCATACCAATTTTGCCCTGAACATTTTTATAAGTGTGTTCTGTTAATCTCATATCATGGTAAAGTATTTTTCCATTAGTAGGTATCTCAAGTGTATTAAGACATCTAAGTAATGTACTTTTTCCACTTCCGGATGGTCCAATTATAACTATCTTTTCATTTTCATTAATATCTAAATCGATATTTTTAAGTGCGTAATGTTTTCCAAACTTTTTAGATAAATCTCTTATTTTATACACCATGATTTAACTTCCTTTCTCCATACTTCATAACTTTAGAAAGTATATAAGTTAAAAACAAATATACAATAGCTGAAACTACTAATGGAAAGAAATAATCATAAGTTCTAGAAGAAATTATATCTGCAGCTTTAATTAATTCCACTATTCCAATATAACCTGCTATTGAAGTTTCTTTAACAAGAGTTATAACTTCATTACCAAGTGCTGGGAATATTTTTGCTAAAGCTTGTGGGAAAATAACATAACGCATTGTTTTTATATAATTAAGACCTAACGTCTTAGAAGCTTCTCTTTGACCTTTATCAATTCCTTCAAACCCTGCTCTAAATATTTCAGAAACATAAGCTCCAGAATTAATACCAAATGCAAGTATACCAACAATTATTGGTGATAATGTTGCACTTTTAAATACAACATAATATAAAATCATAAGTTGTAATATTGTGGGTGTTCCTCTTATGACATATACATATATGTCACATAACTTACTAAAAAATTTCATTTTTTTAGTTTCTCTATGATAATCTCTAATAATACTTGTAAGTATTCCTAAAAATAAACCTAAAAGTACAGAGAAAAAGGCGATAATTAAAGTAAACTTTAAACCTTCTAAAAAGAATAAATATCTATCATCATAAATAAAAGTTTTATAAAATATTTCTTTTAAATCATTCATATTAACCTCTATTTAGAATGTTTTATAACTAATTTATCAATAGTTCCATCATTAATCATTCTTTCTAAAACCTTATTAATCTCTTCTTTTAATTCATCATTTCCTTTTTTTACAATCATTCCATATTTATCTTGAAATAATACTCCATCTAAAATAACTAAATTATCATTTTCTTTTACAATTTCTTTTGCAGGAAGTTCATCCATAATAATTAAATCCGCTTTTCCTGTTTTAACATCTTCAACTGCAGATAAATATTTTTTATGTGACACTATAGTAGCATCTTTATAATTTTCAGAAGCATATAAGTCTGCTACTGTACCAAGTTGAACAGCAATTTTTTTATCTTTTATATCATCAAAATTTTTAATATTACTTCCTTTTTTTACTACAACAACTTGATTAGATACTGTGTACTCCATAGTAAAATCTACTTCTTCTGCTCTTTCAGGAGTAATGCTTATTCCTGCAGCTGCAAAATCTGCTTTACCACTTTTAACTTCATTAATAACAAAGTCAAATGACACATCTTTTATAACTAATTCTTTTCCAAGTTCTTTTGCTATTTCATTAGCAATATCAATATCTACTCCTACTATTTTTCCTTCTTCATAATATTCATAAGGAGCAAACCCTGCCTCCGTTACAAGTACTAGTTCATTTTCATTCTTTCCGCATCCACTAGTAAGAAAAATCATGCAAATTATTACTAGTGTAGTAATTATAACTTTTATATACTTCAATCTAACACACCCTATCTTAATGAAATTATACCACTTTATCAAGATAATGTAAATGAACTTTAGATTGTTTTTTATAGTGTTACAACTATATTTAACTTTTATATATTATAAATAATAAATAGTCTAATAAACTACAATTTAAATCTAATTTTATCCAATAAAAAAGCATTTAAATCACATAAATGCTCACTTTATTTTTTCATTTCTAAGTTTTCTTCTTGCTGTATAGCACCTGTCTGAATTTCTAATTCTTTATTCATTACAGCTAACAAATCTTTCATTTCTTTTAACGTTTCTATTTCAGTTTGTTTGTCTTGTCTTTCTCTTTCTTCCTTTTCTGCCTCCAAATGTTCACTATATCTATGCATTTCATCCATTGCTTTTTTTGCTTCCTCTAATGAGAAAAAATTATTAGAATCTTTATTCATAATTACACCTCTATATTTTATATAATAACATAAATTCTATGATTTAACAAAACGTAATAATAAATCTTTAAATTTAAAAAGTTAGTTTTACAATTATAATACTTGCAATTATACCAATCAGATCCGCAAACAAGCCTGCTATTAAGCCATATCTTATTTTTTTAATACCAATACTACCAAAATAAAGTGTAAGTACATAAAAAGTAGTATCAGTACTTCCTTGAATAGTTGAAGCTAATCTCCCTATAAACGAATCCGGTCCAAAATCAGTATATATATTATTAAGTATAGCTAGTGATGAACTACCAGATATAGGTCTCATTATAGCCATAGGAACTATATCAAATGGTATACCTATTAAATCTAAAACTGGTGATATAAAATTAGATATTATTTCTAAAAAATTACTATGTAAAAATAGATTAATAGCTAACATCATACCAAGTAAATAAGGAAAGATTGTAAATATCATTTCGAAACTTTCTTTAGCACCTTCTATAAAAACATCATAAATATTTATTTTCTTATAAATACCATATATAACTACTGATAAAACCATAATTGGTATGATTAAATTAGATATTTTATTCATGAATATCTCCTTGCTAAAAATCTATCCATAAGTAATCCTGCTATAGTAGAACAAATAGTAGCTATTAAACATGTAATTACTATTTCAGTTGGATTTATACTTCCATGCATCATTCTTAAAGATATAATCATCGTAGGAACTATCGTAACTCCACTTGTATTAAGTACTAGAAAAGTAATCATACTTCTAGAAGCAGTATCTTTTTTATCATTTAGTTTTTGAAGTGATTTCATTGCTTTTAAGCCAAATGGAGTTGCAGCAGAGCCAAGTCCAAACATATTGATAACTATATTAGATGCTATATAACCAATTGATTCATGTCCTTTAGGAATATCAGGAAATAAATATTTTAGTAATATTGATAGTTTATTTGATAATTTTTGCAATAATCCAGACTCCTTAGCAATATTCATAAGTCCTAGCCAAACAGCCATAACTGGAAAAATCTCAATAACCATATCTAAACTTTGCTTACCACTATTTAATATTTCACTATTAATATTTGAGATATCACCAGTTAATAAATAATATATAATACCAAGTATTATAAAAAATCCCCATATAATATTAATCATTTAAACCACCCAAGAATAATGTCAATTATTCTTACCTTTTTCTTTTTTAGTTCAATATATAAATTTGTTTTAAACACTTCTTTATCCCCTATATACACATAAACATAACCTATCTTTTCCCCATTACTGTAAGTTAGTTTTTTATCTAAATAAAATTTAAGAACAATATTGTTTTTTTCTAAATCATTAAGTATATAATTAAAATTTTCTTTAATATAAAATTTCCTATTAGGATAATATTTTTCATCTACTAATTCCACATATCCTTCTTTTAATATTTCATAATTTTTATATTCTTTAAAAGCTTCTTCATATAACTTGATATGATCATTAAAATCATCACCATCATTTAAAGTAACTATGGTAAGATTAACATTATCTTTACTTGCATTAGTAACAAGTGTTCTTTTGGCTATATCTGTATAACCTGTTTTTCCTCCTATCGCATATTCATACATTTTAAGTAACTTATTTTTATTAGTCCAGCTATAAACATTCTTATTAGTTTTTAGATTATATTTTTTAGTTCCTACTATTTTTTTATAAGTATCGTTTTTTATAGCATAACTACTTAAAAGTGCCATATCATATGCAGTAGAAAGATTACCTCCATTATCATCTAAACCATTTGGATTATTAAAAACTGTATTTTTCATTCCTATTTCTACGGCTTTATTATTCATAAGTTTTATAAAATTATCTATTGTTCCTCCAACATATTTAGCAATAACATATGAAGCATCATTTCCACTTCTAAGCATAAGTCCATATACTAAATCTTTTAGTGTAAGTTCTTCTCCTTCACTAATATATATAGCAGAACCATACGCACTTTTTATTTCTGAACCTACAATTACCTCGTCATCTAGTTTTCCAGATTCTATAGCAAGTATGGCTGTCATTATTTTCGAGATAGATGCTACACTTCTAACTTTGTGAATATTACTAGCATATACTATTTTATTATTATCTGTATCCATTACTATAGTACTAGTAGCATTACTAGAATACGCAAAAACTAAATGTGGAAACATTAATACCAATAAAACAAATACTATTTTTTTCATAGTATCACCTAAAAAAAATATATGATTTTAATATTTAGATATGAAAAAAAGAAAACTATTTCTAGTTTTCTTAACATGCAGATTTATAAGAACAAGTATTATTTTCTTCTGACACGCATTTCATAACACATTTTAGTTTGTTATACATATCTTCTTTCATTTCTTCTGTTATATCCATATATGGATTTGTTTGAAGTTCACTTATTCCTGTTTCTAATTCTTTTGCTTCACCATTAATTACTCCTACTATGTTTGGAGCATATATTCTTTTCTCACCTGTAGATACTTCATTACCATCTTCATCTGTTAATAAGTAATCATCTAAAACACTAGAAAACTTATCAAGTAATTTGTAATAACCACTTGTTCCTTCAGTTGACACTACTGGTTTATTATCATCATCTAATTTATAAACATCCCTAATCATACTAACATCAACATAATATATTTTATTTATATTATAGTCTTTAGCAACTTCAAACATTGTTTCTACTACACTTCGACACCAAGGACAGTTAGGAAAACCAAAGTATACTACAAAAGTTTCTTTATTTTCCATTTTTTTAACTAGTTCTTCTGGAGAAACATAAACAATTGGATTATTTCTAGGAATATTAACTTCCCTTGTTACCACATTATATTTCTCATTTACATCTCCATTTATACTTTCGTATTCTGTCTTAAATTTTTCTGCATCTGTTATAGTCTTTTCATCTTCTTTACCAGTATTTATAACTACCAAATATATAATTGAAGCTATTACTAAAATAGCACTTATTATTAAAACTAACTTCTTTTTCATTTCATTACTCCTTTAGTACCTTAAATACATTTTAACATAAAGTATAATAAAAAAAACATGAAATTTCATGTTTTTAATATTGAATTCCCCAAACTACTAAATGTTTAGCTTCTTTACCACACATTACACATTTACCAGTTAATGGTTTTTCGTGTTCTAAAATACATCTAGATTTAGTTCCCTTAATTTCTTTCATCTTAAGTTCACATTCTAAATCTCCACACCAATCAGCTTTTACAAAACCTGGATGTTCATTCATAATTTTTTCTACTTCTTCTTTTGTTCTAGCTTCAAATGTTAATGATTCTAAATGTTTTTTAGCTTTATTATATAGATTATTTTGAATATCATTCATAAGATCAGTTACATAGTTAACAATATCACTATCTTTAGAAATAACCATCTTTTCACTAGTATCTCTTCTTGCTACTGTAATATTATTATTTTCTAAGTCTCTTTTACCAACTTCAATTCTAACTGGTACACCATTTACTTCAGCTTCTGCAAATTTAAATCCTGGAGATTTTTCAGTATTATCTACATAAACTGACACACCTGCTTTTTCTAAGTCATTATAAATAGCGTCAACTGTATTTATAACATTTTCAGTATCTCCAATTGGAATTATAACAACTTGTTTTGGAGCAATCTTAGGTGGTAATACAAGCCCATTATCATCACCGTGAACCATTATTAAAGCTCCAATCATACGGTTAGATACTCCCCAAGATGTTTGATAACAATATTCAAGTTCATTATTTTTATTTAAGAACTTAATATCATATGCTTTTGCAAATTTTTGGCCAAAATAATGACTTGTTCCAGATTGAAGTGCTATACCATTATGCATTAATGCTTCTATAGTATAAGTATATTCAGCTCCTGCAAATTTTTCTTTTTCAGTTTTTAAACCAGCTACTACTGGTACTGCTAAATAATCTTCAAAGAAAGTTTTATATACATTAAGCATACCAATAGTTTCTTCTTCTGCTTCTTCTTTTGTAGCATGTACAGTATGACCTTCTTGCCAGAAGAATTCACGACTTCTTAAAAATGGTCTTGTTTCCTTTTCCCATCTCATAACACTACACCATTGATTATATTTCATAGGTAAATCTCTATATGATTTAACTACTGAACTATAATAATCACTAAATAATGATTCACTTGTAGGTCTAATACATAATCTTTCTTCTAGTTTCTTTTGTCCACCTTCAGTTACCCAAGCTACTTCTGGAGCAAAACCTTCAATAAGTTCTCCTTCTTTGTTTATTAAACTTTCTGGAATAAGCATAGGCATAGCTACATTTCTATGTCCTGTCTTCTTAAACATTTTATCCATTTCTTGTTGTATTCTTTCCCATATAGCCCAACCATTAGGTTCAAAAATCACACAACCTTTTACATTTGAATACGATGCTAATTTTGCTGCTGTTACTACATCAGTATACCATTTAGCAAAATCGACATCTCTTGAAGTTATCGCCTTATTTGCCATATTATCACCCTTTCTTACTAACAAAAAAAGAATGGTATAAGGAGTGCATATGCACGGTACCATCCTTTGTTTTACTCAATTATATAACGGCTTTAACCGGAAGTATTTTCATACTTCACTCATGGGTAGGAATCATTAACTTTATATATAGGCTCACACCAACCCTACTCGCTTTAATATAAATTATTAATAATCATGTCCCAATCAACACTTTTATGACATTAATTCTACTATTTTAAATATTAATTGTCAACTAAATTAATTCTTTTACTTTTGGTTTTTCACTTTGAATCATTCCCATTGATATAACTTTATTTAAAAACTTACTATTTTGTTCAAGAGAACTATCAAGTTTTCCAAAATCAACTATATCTTTTTCTGTACCAAATTTTGCAACAGCACTTCTAATTTTATAAAAGCTTTCTAATGGCTGAACTTTAACTCTTTGGTAAGTATATAATTCCAAAAAATTTCTTACTGCATCAAATACAATTGGATTATTAGATTTTTCTAATAAATTCTGAAGTTCTTCAAAATTAATAATATCCTGTTTACTCAAACTATCTAATGAAGATACAACTTCAGGAACTAGCATTCTTGAATTATCAAAAAATGAAGATACTAAATTACGCGGTGCTGATGCAACAAGTTCTACTACTTTATCATTTTGTTTAAATCCAATTGTACTTACAAGTAAATCTTTTTTCATACAATCCCCTCTTTCAAAGTGATTGTTTTTTATTTTAACATAAATTTATATATTGTCAAATAAAAAGTAGTTTACACTACTTTATGTTTTGAATACTTATTAATTTATTATCATCATCAAATTCAAACTTAAATGTTTCACAATAAGACCATTTATTATCAAAAATAACATTGCCATTAAATATATATATTCCATCTTCGGTAATACTACACCAATTTAATAATAAAAAAGAAAGGGCAGTTGAATGCGTAAATACTGCTATTTTTTTATTTTTATTATTCTTCAAAATATTGTTTAATGCTTTTAGCATTCTAATTCTAACTTCTTTTTGAGATTCTCCATTATTAATCTTATAATTTTCTTCTTTTAATTGTCTTACTTCAAAATCTTTTGGAAGCTCATTATAACCTTTTTTTATACCATGAACTCTTTCACCAAATTTTGAATCTTTAATAACTTTTAAATTCAATCTTTTTGAAAGAATTAAACTAGTTTGATACGCCCTAGTATAGTTAGAAGAATAAATAACTTCTACATCATCAAAATTAGAGTTTAACTTATTTTGTGCAATGCTTATTCCTTCTTTAGATAACTTTTTTTTCATATTTTGTTTAAGGGGTGATAAAAATCTACAGAATATAGAATCTTTATCTGCTTTTGAATGTCTTATAAAATATATTGTTGTCATAATTATCTCCTCACGAAATAGAAAGTTATATCTGTATCAATATTTGAATATTCCGCTGTTATAGTTACTGCATACACGCCTTTATTCTTAACATACTTTGTAATATCATCTATATATTTATCATCATATACAACTTCATATGGCTTATTCGTTCTTGTTATTTTTAATTTTGTATATTTAGTATCTTTATTTTCCTTCATTTTTTGAGAATCTTTCATACATTCAACTTGAAAATCCATTGAATAACAATTATATGATTTTATATCTATCACAAACTTTTTACTAGCATCAGGATGATATTCTGTACCATCTACATCAGATTCAATATAATTAGCTCCAAAATAATGATTATTAAAATTAATTAAAAATGGAATTATAGGTATTTTTTGATTTAAGTCATAACCTACTGTAACGAATTCATTATTAACTGTAACTTTATAAAATCTTGTTTTGTTTGCAGGATATCCAAACGGATTATATATTTCTATAGTTCCAAATAAAATTTTTATTATTCCAATTACTAAAATTAAAACAACAATAATCCGATATAATTTCTTTCCTCTTTCTTTTCTTATCTGCGTATTAAGATTACTAACATCTTCAAAATACTCTTTTCTTAACTTATCTTCTTCTTTTTTTGTTAGTTCTTTTCTTTCAAAATTTTTATCTTGCATATAAATCACCTATACTAAAACTAGTATAACATAAAAAGAGTAAATATTATAATTTACTCTCTAT
>JAFTYN010000086.1 GCA_017461465.1 Bacilli bacterium | reverse complement strand
TTATCTAATCTTTTAGAGGTAGTTTTATCATCTTTAGCAAAAAAATAAATAATAGGATTATCAAATTTATAATTCATTACACTCATATTCTTCTACAGGACTATTTTTATTCATCATATCTATTACATAATCGTCATCAAACTCTCTAAGCATTGATGGATATTCAAAATCCTGCTCCTCTTCTTTTTCGCTCTCATGATAATCTGTTTCATAATCGTCATAGTTTTCTCCAATTCTTGAATATCTAAAAGACAAATCTTTTTCTCTTAAATGTTCTAAACCTGACATTACAGCATCAACAGCTGGATATGAATTTTCATACCATTTTACCCAATTCCAACCAAAGTAACATGAATATTTATTTTCTACTTTAAACTTTAAATCATCCATAAGATTATAATTACTTTCATTAGTTTTAGATAAATAATTTTTTACATATTTATTCAATTCTTCAAATCCTTTTTTAGAAGTTATAATTCTAACATCAGATCTATAACCCATCTACATCACCTCTAAATTCTTTTAACAGTTCTTCCATTTCAGCTAATTCTTCAGGAGTACATGGTTCAGATTCACATCTTTGTCCATTCCATAACATTACTCCATCTGTATCATAAGAAATAATAGGTGTATTTTTTTCTTCTTTTATTTTTTCTCTAGCATTTTTTATATCTAAAGTAAATATATAAAACTTTTTATAATTATTTTTATCAATATAAGATTTAGGAATCCCAGTAATAATGATCCAAGAACCTACTTTAAATAAATCATTATCAATTTTACTTCTTTCAATTTTAGCACTAAAAAAAGAAGATACAGTT
Source organism: Bacilli bacterium (assembly GCA_017461465.1). Taxonomy (GTDB): domain Bacteria; phylum Bacillota_I; class Bacilli_A; order RF39; family UBA660; genus RGIG4266. The sequence continues at coordinate 4,218 of JAFTYN010000086.1, read as the reverse complement.
TGTTCTTCTCCATTCTTATCTATATACTTTTCATTTTTACATATATCAAACCAAATTAAATTATCTGTTTGATTATCATATATTCTAGATATATTTCCCTCTAATATAATTCTATCAACAAGAGCCACCTAGCACCTCCTTTTAAATAATTAAACCTGTTTTAAAAATAAGTCTAGTTATATTATTTTTTATATTAATTTATTATATTATGTTAGACATTTTCATCTACCCTAGATGGATGATTTCATCTACCCTAGATGGTCATTTTCATCTACCCTAGATGATAAAAATATCTTTCTACTATTACAACCATATTCAATTATTATTAAATTATCTTTAACCAATTCTCCTAATAAGCGAGTTATTGTTCTATCTGTAACCCCTAAGTTATTTCCTAAAAACTTATTAGTAGCAAAACAATAACCTTTACTATGACATAATAACTGAATATCACCATATAACAATTTGGCGTTACTACTTATATTTTTATTATTTTTAATAAAAAGTGGAATCTTAGAATATTTATCATACACTAATACTCCACCTTATCAACTAAATAACCAATATATACTGTTTGCATATTGTCAGTATTTTTTTTACAAGTAATAAGAGTTATCGTAGTTTTATATCTATTTCTTTTTATTTCTACTTTTCCATCTTTCGCTGTATCATAAGAATGATTTAATTTATAAATATATTTATAACCATCATAATAAAGATAAATAAGTGAATCTTCTTTTACTTTATATAAATTTTTAAAGAAAGAAACATTACTAGAACCATTATGACCAGCTAATATTAAATTGCTATTTTCAACGATAGGAAATTCAGAATGTTCAATAATTTGAATATTATATTTCACATTGTTGTATTTACTATTAAAATCAACTATACCCCTTTTTAATCCTACACTTGGTATTTCTAATATAGCAACATAATTATAAGTAGGTGAAGAAGTTTCTACTTTATTTTCTTGTATAGAAACCTCTTCCTCCTCTATAGGTTCTTCTACTTCAGATGGTACTTCCTGAAAGAAATCTTCAACAAGTTCCACTTCTTGAATCTCTTTCTTTGTATTTTTATAAATATCAAAACTAATTATAAATATAGAAGAAAAAATCAGTAAAATTCCAAATAACAATAACCATTTATTTTCTCTTTTTCTTTTCATAAATGATTATCCCCAATCCTACTAATCCTATAGCTAAAGATATAATATATTTTTTATAATCTTTATCTAAATTAGTATTTGGTACTTCTACTTCTTCTAATTTATTAACTAAAATTAAATCTATAATTTCATTATTATTTTCTATATTAAAATAATTTTTATCTGTATTTAGAATGAAATTTTCCAAAGTTGATATTTCTTGATAATAATAATTTCCATATTCTAATTCAATTTCTATATTACCATTTACATCAGTAGTATATTCACCGATTAAATTATCTTGTAAATCATATATACCTATAACAACTCCTTCAAGAGAATTGTTTTCTTCATCAACTTTATGAATAATAACTTTAGATTTAATCTTAGTATTTGTCATTTCTGTTTTTACAACCTCATTATTATCATTAATTTCAAAATAAATTTTTTCTTCATTTAAAATATATGAAACTGGAGCTTCCTTTTCTAAAATGAAATAACTATGACCTGAAGGTAAATTATCAATTATAACTTGACCATTATCATTAGTAGTATATTCACCGATTAAAACTTCTTCTTCATCACACAAATATAATTCTATTTTTGTATTTGGTAAAGTATTTAATTTTAATTCATCATATTTAGTAAACTCTAATTTCCCTTTAGACAATTTATTTTTAAAATCAAAACTTTTTGTAATAACAGCAGTATATTGATCTTTATATTTTAGTTCAACTACATATTCATTTTTATCAATGACATGATTATTACTAGATTCAATTTCTCTTAAAATATATTTTCCTAATTTTAAATTTTCAATCATAGCATATCCATCACTATTAGTTATAACTTCTGTAATAAGATTATCATTTTCATCATATAATCCGTATTTTACATTTTCTAAGTTAATTTCTTCATAGTAATATTGTCCATTATCAACAACAAACTTTTCACCCTTTTTATTAATTTCAATTTTTCCTTTAACAGCTTGATTTTCAAATTTAGTTTCAAATAATACACCATATTTATTATCTGTTATTAAAGTAGAGTTTTCACCTATTTCAAAAACTTGTGATTCTTTATTCCATAAATATCCATCAATTACTTGATCTACTTCTTCTAATTGATATTTTCCTGAAACTAAAGGATATGGAGTAATTAAAACACCATTATCATCTGTTTCAAACTCACATAATGTTTCAGCTTTTGGATATGTTATTGTTTGACAAACATATTCATTACTAAGAAGTGATTTAATTTTAAACTTAATTCCACTTCTAGGGATAACTTCTTGTGTTTCTTTATCTATTTTAATAACTTTCAATTTCGCTGTAATTTCTGCATTTGAAATTAATCTATAAATATTAGATTCTATATCATCTCCTACAACAATATTAAAATCTTCTACCTTTTCATAATTTGGAGTACTATTTATTTGTCTAAATGTATAATTTCCATACGGTAATCTTATATCTGCATAACCATTCTTATCAGTAGTTATTTTACCGAAATAACAAGTATTACCATTACTTCTTTCATAAGCATTTGTATTACAATCATTTAAATATATTTCAAAAGATACATTTGGTTCTGGAGTTAAAATTCCAGTTTTAGAATTAGCAAAAACTTTGAATATTGTTAAATTAGTTTCTTTAACTTTTTCATATACATTTAAAGAAGCTAGTAACACATTTTCATCTAAAACTACTGAATATTTATTTTTATCTAAAGTATATCCCTTACTTGGAGTAATTTCTTGAATAAAAAATTCTCCTAAACTTGGTAAGTAATCACTTATAGCATAACCATTTTTATCAGTAGTTAATTTGCTAATTAATTCACCACTTGTACTATATATTCCATAAACAGCACCTTCAAGAGTTGCATTTCCCTGTGGATAATTATTCTTATTCTCACTATCCAATTTATTTATTTCAACTCTTCCACCAATTACTTTAGCTTTCATAAGTGCAGGGATAGGATCATAATAACCAACTCTAAAAACATTTTGAGAGTGATTACTATAATATACAATTGGTGCTTCAGTATATTTTTTAGCATTTTTAACTAAATTAATTTTAGCTTCACCAATTCCTGTTGCTGTAATTGTAATAGTATTTCCATTAATTACTGCATTAACATTTTCAGTAGATGAAACTTTAAAATTATTTAATACATTATTATTATCTGTTAAAGTTACACTTTGACCTAATGGAATCACTAAATCATTATCACCAATATCTGGTCTTTTATAATGATTATTTACAAGACTTTCTAATTCAGCAATTTCAGATTTAAATAAATTAGAATTTTCACTTCCATTTAAAGTATCAGTAAAAACAATTCTAGATTTAGGTTCTGCTGTTCTCCAGATTAAAACTTGAGTAACTGCATACCATTTTTGTGCACTATGATCATATCCATTTTTATCATAGCCATATCCATAATATGCTAACAATGATATTCTATCCCATTGTTCCTCAGTCATATTTAATACAGTAGCATAATCTCTTCTTTCAATATTATAGTAAGGAAGATTATTGTCTATTTCAACATAAGGTTGTAAACAATAAACAAATTTATTATCTTCACTTCTTCTAATAAATGCTGCTTGCTGATATTTTATATAGCCATCTTCCCTAAATTTCTTAATATAAATATTAGCAATTTTTTCTGATGGCCATATTGCCTGTCCTGTATATTGTTCAGCATGAACATTCTTTATACCAAGAAAAGCTGAAAATAAAAACACACCAATCATAGCATATTTCATAAATTTCTTTTTCAATTTAACACCCTCTTTCATAAAAAAAGACACTATTAAGTGTCAAAAAGTTTTAATCATTTCTCCAAGATAATCACCTGAATAACTATTTATGCTTGTACAAGAATATCCTAATCCCTGCTCAAAATATTCTTCACCTTTAGTTATACATTCTTCTCTTGTCTTTTCATAAGTTTTATAAGTTTCTATTGAAAAATCTACTCTTCCCCAACTCCACATTGGCTTATGGTAATAATCATATTCACTAAGTCCTAATTCTTCCCAAGCTATTTTGGGTTTAACA
>JAFTYN010000085.1 GCA_017461465.1 Bacilli bacterium | reverse complement strand
TCGTACAGGGATATATATAAGACTTTCACAAATGGACGATTATATGAAAAAAAGATTTGAAAGTGAAAGTGTTGAAAGTCAAAGAATGATATTAAGAGATTATGCTGAAGAACATAATTTTAATATAGTAAAAGAATATGTAGATGATGGATATAGTGGTACTAATTTTAATAGACCTGCATTTAAAGAAATGATGGAAGATTTAAAAAACAATGTTATAAATACAATAATGGTAAAAGATTTATCAAGATTTGGTAGAGATCACATTCAAACAGGATATTTTGTTGAAACATATTTTCCCCAAAATCAAATAAGATTTATTTCACTATTAGAAAATTTAGATAGTGCTAATCAAACTGATTATAGTGATAATGTAACCTTTATAATGGCATGTAATGACTATTTAAGTAAACAAAATTCTTTAAGAATTAGAGCAATTTTGGATATGAAAAAGAAAGAGGGAAAATATGTTGCAAGTACATTACCATTTGGATATATGAGAGATCCTAAAGATAAAGGACATTTAATACCTGATCCTAATACTGCATTTATTGTTAGGGAAATATTTGATTTAGCAAAGAAAGGAAAATCAACAGGACATATTGCAAATTACTTAAATGAAAAAGGATATATAACACCAAGTAAATATAAAAATAGAAATTGCAAATGCAATGATAAATGGACAGTGAGTAGTGTTTTAAATATAATTACTAATCCTATTTATACTGGTGATATGATTCAAAGTAAATCTACAAGATTAAATTATAAGTCTAGTAAAACTATAAATAATCCTAAATCTAAATGGATAATAGTAAAAAACACTCATGAACCTTTAGTAAGTAAAAGTGTTTTTAATAGGTTAGGAAACTCTGCTAAAAGAACAAATATGACTAATATGGGAAGAGAAAAAGAACTTCTTGAGAACATAATATATTGTAGAGAATGTGGTAGTTCTATAACTTTATATAAAGATACTAGAAGTAAAAAGATTAAAGGAGATTGTTCAACATCAAAGGCAAGAAAAAAATGTTCTAGTCATTTCTTTGATTATGAATCTTTTGAACAAAAGGTGTTTAATTCAATTAATGAAAATATTTCAATTAATAAAGAAACATTAACAAGACAGAAAACTCAAAAAATTATAGATGCTATATTTATAGATAAAAGTAAAAATGTAACAATTGTATTTAAAAATAAGAAAAGTAAAATAATAACATTATCTTTATAATATAAAATGATATTTCAAATATGTGATATAATAATAAGTGATTGGAGGATATTATGGACACTTTAGATTTTAAATTATCCGGTTATGAAAAATCTATTATAGGAATAGAAAATTATGATCAATATTGGTGTAATGTTAGATTAGAATTTAAAAATAAAAACTTTAGTTATTTAGAAGAGTCTGATATATTACAGAAAACAGAAGTTAAAAGACTTTATGAAATGCTTACAAAATGTCTTTCTAATCAACTTCAAGAAGATACAGTTCTTTATTTTGATGAACCGGATATAGAATTTGTATTATATAAAAACAAAGAGGATAATCTTCATTGTGTTGAATTTAGAATATTTCCATGTATTGATGAAGGAGGATACACTGAAGATCATTATTCAATTATGTTATATAATAAAGAAATTAATTTATTAAGAGATTATTTATGTGAATTAGTGAAAGGATATCATTTTTAGATATTCTAAACTAATTCTTTTTGTTTGTCGTATTTTGTCGGTTTTTGGCTAAAATATGGTATAATATAAAGTGGTATATCTTTAATTGGATAATTAACTTATGTGAGGTGAGAAAAGTGGCTAATTATGAAAGCGAAGCTAAATTAGAAGATAGAATGATAGATCAGTTAAGAAGACAAGGTTATAATTATGTTGAAATTAATGATGTTGATGAATTAGAAGCAAACTTTAGAAAGCAAATTAATTTACATAATAGAGTAGAATTAAAAGGAAAAGATTTATCTGATAAGGAATTTGAAAAATTAATGATTAAGATATCAGGTAAAAGTATTTTTCAATCTGCAAAAGAATTAAGACAAAAACAAGATATAGTTCGTGATGATGGAACAGTTGCTTATATTGAATTATTTAATACTAAGGAATGGTGTAAAAACTTATTTCAAGTTACACATCAAACTACAGTAGAAGGAAAATATACAAATAGATATGATGTAACAATTTTAATAAACGGTCTTCCTTTAGTTCAAATTGAATTAAAGAGAAGAGGAATTGATATGAAAGAAGCTTTTGATCAAATCAAAAGATATAAGAATCATTCCTACAATGGATTATATAGATTTATTCAATTATTTGTAATTAGTAATGGTGTTGATACTAAGTACTTTGCAAATGGTGATCATGAATTAAATTATGGTTTTACTTTTTATTGGACTGATATAAATAATGATAGAATTACTAATTTAGAACAATTTTGTACATTCTTCTTAGATAGATGTCATGTTGCTAAAATGATAGCAAGATATATGATAATAAATGAAACTGAAAAAATGTTAATGGTTATGAGACCTTATCAAGTTTATGCTGTTGAAAATATAGTTGATAGAGCTATAAATACAAATAACAATGGTTATGT
>JAFTYN010000084.1 GCA_017461465.1 Bacilli bacterium | reverse complement strand
TTTCACACTACTCGTTTTAGAAAACATACTTTCCATTGTTGTAACATTTGAAGTGTTAAAACTGGATAACAAAAAAATACAATGTTATAAACATTGTATTAATCATTATTTCTATTACCATACATTATTAAAAGTCTTAGAAGCTGAAGTATAGCTGCTAGAGCACTTGCTACGTATGTAAATGCTGCTGCACTTAATACTTTTTTAGCACCATCTAATTCTTCTTTAGATACTAAATTTAATTCTTCTATTTCTTTTAAAGCTCTTTTAGATGCATCAAATTCTACTGGAAGTGTAACTAATTGGAATACTACTGTTACAAGTTCCATTAATATACCAACCATTAAATATTGCATAGCGCCCATAAAAATAGAAATTATCATGGCAAAGTAACCGGCATAACTTACTAAGTTTACTACTGGCACTAATGATGCTCTTATTCTCATAAATGTATAATTTTCTTTATCTTGGATTGCATGTCCACACTCATGAGCTGCTATAGCAATCGATGCAATAGTATTTTCTCTAAATACTACTGGAGATAATCTAACTGTTTTTCTAGATGGATCATAATGATCACTCATTTCTCCAGGAGTTTCTACTACATATAAATCTAAATTATTTTTCTTAAGTATTAATCTTGCAGCTTCTGCTCCATTAATATTTTTTGAACATTTTATTTTTTTATATTTATTATAAGCTGAATTTACTTTAGCTTGAGCATATATAACAAGTATTACACCTACTATAACTAAAAGCCAAGTAAACATATCACCATACATTAAATCATAATTACTCATATAAACCTTCTTTCTATTACTCCGTAAATAATATTATATCATATTATTCTTTTAGTTCCACATCTTGGACAGTACATATCATTTATTCTTGTACCACAGTTATGACAAAATACTTTCTTTTCCTCAACCAAGTTTATTTTTATATTTGAAAATCTTCTTATTCTTTTAACAGCTTGAATATATAAGAATACTACAAATACAAGATAAAATAATACCATTGTTACATTTTGAGTCATTAATAAAAAATTAAATGTACCATGTAATAAAACTGGTAATAATAAACTATGGTATAAATTATGTTTTACTAGTTTTTGATTTCCATTAATACTTGCTTGTTTAGCAAGTCCATAGTAATATCCCATAAATACTCCAAAGAAAACATGTCCTGGAACTGATAATACTGCTCTTAGGAGAGCTGTTCCTATCCCACCTTCAAATACATACATAATATTTTCTAAAGTTGCAAATCCTAATGAGACAAATACTGAATACACTATAGCGTCATATATATGATTAAATTCTTTATTATTCCATGTAATAGTCTTAACAAAAAACCACTTACTAAATTCTTCTGTTAATGCTACAAATAAATATGAATATAAGGCAAGAGCCCATATAGGTAACCCAATAAACTCTTCGGGAATACCTAATATATATACTCCTATAAAGGATATTAAAGTAGTTAAACCAATAGCGCCTATTCCACCCATAAATAGTTTAGCTAGTAAACCACTTGGTTCTTTTTCTAGTTTATCATTTTTATAAATTATTATTCCTAATACTACAGCTGGTAATACTGATAATATTAGTAATATTGGTACTATAATTAACGAATTCATACTATCACCTAATATTATTATAACATAAGAAAAAAGATAAATAATAATATTTATCTCCTTTTATATAGTTTAATATTTTCAAAAATTTCTTTATATTTTTCAGGAAGATACTTAGAATAATTATACTGAAAGTATTCATCAGATTTAGTGTTTATTATAGTATAATAATCTCCTACTATATAAAGCATATTATCTATTACTCTAAATTTCTGTATATCAGGTTCAATAACATCATTAGAACCTTTTTCATATAAAATTATTTTATCTTCGTTTTCTTTATAATAATATTTTTTACTTTCATAATTAAACTCTCTAGTATTAGTAATATATAATATTCCTAAAGTAGATAATAAAATAATGAAAACTGAAACTGATATTATTACTATTTTTTTCACTTTATAGTTCATCTCCGTGATAAAAATTAATCCATCCTAAATCAATCCATCTAATTATTTCTTCGTGGCAAAATAGTGCCATACTTGGCATTGAAAGCATTAATATTTTAATGTTTTTATTATGAACAACATTATTCATAACAGCATATGTAACTTCACCAAAAACTGAAGCTCCTATATAACCTTCTATATTATTTTTAGTAGCGTTCATAAGAAAGAAAATATCACAATTTTCAATATCTGTATAAAATTTCTTGTATTGTTCATCATAATCAACATCTTCATCTATATGTGGATAGTTAATTACTTCATAGCCTTTTTCTTCAAATTTATTACGCCAATAATTTACTTCTTCTAATAATTTTGTACTACCTGATATTACGACTTTTTTCATATTTTAAGCCTCCTATATTATCAACTATATTAATTATATCAAAGTTTATGCAAAAAGAAAACAAATGTTTGTTTTCTTTTTAATTTTATTATTCTGTTCTTAATGCCTCTACAGGATCTTTACGACTAGCTATTCTAGCTGGAATTAATCCTGCTATTATTGTTAATACCATACTAATAATTACTAAGAATGTTCCTCCAACTAATGGAAGTTTAGATAAGTTAGAAATATTAGTCATATGTTTAATAATAATATTTATAGGAATATTAAGAAGTAATGTAATACTTATACCAAATAATCCTGCTGTTAAACCAATTATAAATGTTTCTGCATTAAATACTCTTGATACATCTTTTTTAGATGCTCCTATTGCTCTTAAAATACCAATTTCTTTTGTTCTTTCAAGAACAGAAATATAAGTAATAATACCTATCATAATTGATGATACGATAAGTGAAATTGCAACAAAAGCAATTAGAACTGTACTTATTACATCAACTATTGTTGAAACAGAACTCATCATAATACCAACAATATCAGTATATTTAATTTTTTCATTTTCTTCTAAATCTTTATTATATTCATCTATTATTTTTGTTATTTCTTCTTTAGAATCAAAATCTTTTGGATAAATATTAATTGTATCTGGACTTTCTATTGAAGAAATGCCAAGTTTAGATAAATTTTCTTCATAACTTGAAGTCATATTTGAAGCATAGCTTTTCATAAATTCAGCAAGTTCTGCTTGTGACATACTTGCAAAATATTGCATTTGCTCTGGTGTAAGTGAGCTCATATCAAAATCTTTATTTGTAGTAAATTCACTTCCTGTAAATACATTTATTTTTTCATTAGCAAGTTGTTCTTTTACTATTTCAGTTTTATTGATTTCATTAATTAAATGTTCTTTTAATTCACGAGTGTAACCTACACTACCTGGAGCAGAACTAGCAGCTCCTATTGCTTCTTCGTTAGCTTTTATTATACCTACAACTTTAAT
>JAFTYN010000083.1 GCA_017461465.1 Bacilli bacterium | reverse complement strand
TGATAAAAGAAGTTTGGAATATATTGTTATTAATGAGGAGGGACCTGCTCACAATAAAACATTTACAGTAAATGTAAAAATAGATGATATTTTATATGGTACAGGAACTGCTCATAGTAAAAAAGAAGCAGAGCAAGAAGCGGCTAAAGATGCACTAAAGAAAGCTCAAAATGGAGATGATAGCAATGCTAAAAATCTATAGAAAAGAACATGATGTAGATAGATTAGCACCATTTAAAGTATTTTTAAATGGAATGGAGCTTTGTACTATGGCAAATGGTGAAACTAAAGATTATAACTTAAAAGCAGGCACATATAAATTTAAGGTAACTGGTGGTGGCTTTCATAGTAAAGAACTAGAGGTTGAACTGTTTGATGATGAAATAATTCAGTTGGTTTTTTATCCAGCTTACAAAGATAATAAGATGGATAAATTTATGTACAAAAATGTTTTTGGGGGAGAAGCTATATATCTAGAAGTAGATAAAGACTTCTATTTGTAGTTGAAAACTATTATAAAATAAAGTAAAATATTAATGTTCAAGAAGGAGTGAAATAATGGGAAGAGCTTATGAAGTAAGAAAAGCTAGTATTCAAAAAACAGGAGCAGCTCGTGGTAAATTATATTCAATGTATGCAAGAGAAATTTATCAAGTAGCTAAAAATGGTGGAACTACTCCTGAAGGTAATCCTAGTTTAAAAAGATTAATAGAAAAAGCTAAAAAAGAACAAGTACCAGCAGATATTATTAAAAGAGCTATTGATAAAGTAAATAGTGGTGTTGGTGAAAATTATGAAGAAACAATATATGAGTTATTTGGACCTGCTGGTTCTACATTACTTGTAAAATGTTTAACTGATAATGTTAATAGAAGTGTTAGTGATTTAAGAGCGGTTATTAACAAATGTAAAGTTAAAATGGGTGCTATGGGTAGTGTTTCATATATGTATGATAATCTATGTGTAGTAGGATTTAAAGGTTTAGATACTGATGGTGTTATGGAAGCTTTAATTGAAAATGATGTTGATTTTGTTGACATTGAAGAAGATGAAGGAAGCGTATTAATTTATGGTAATCCAACAGATTTATATAAGATTAAAGAAGCTATAACAAAAGTACTTCCAAGTGTTGATTTTGAAGTAGATGAAATATCAATGCTTCCAAAAGAAAGAATGACGCTAACTGGTGAAGATTTAGACGAATTTAATAAACTTGTCAATATGTTAGATGAAGTTGATGATGTTCAAACTGTATATCACAATGTAGAATTATAATAAAAGGGGAAATGTATATGGATTTCAGAGAAGTAAAAGAGTTCTTTAAAGATACGTTCGGGTATATTGTTGTAATAGTTGTAGTACTTTTTATATGTGCTTATATTATTACTTTGCAACAAAATGTTGGACCTTCTATGGAACCAACTCTTAATAATGGAGATGTTTTCTTACTAAATAAAATGTCTTATAAGTTTGGAGAAGTAAAAAGAAACGATATTATTGCGTTTAATGACTCTCAATCTAAATATTTAGTAAAAAGAGTAATTGGTCTTCCTGGCGAAAGGATAGATTATAAGGATAATATTCTTTACATAAATAACGAGCCATATACAGAAACTTTCTTAGGTGAAAATGTCGTAACTACTAATTTTGATATGGAACTAATTAAAGGTTGTGAAAATGGAACTATTCCTGAAGAACATTATTTAGTTTTAGGAGATAATAGAGGTAATTCTATGGATAGCCGTGAATTAGGAGTTATTAGTAAAGATGATATAATAGGAAAAACTAGTATTAGGATTTGGCCTATTAGTAATTTTGGAATTGTAAAATAGAGAATTAATATTCTCTTTTTTTATTATTTATGTTAAAATTATACTAGGTGATAGTATGGCGTACATAAAATATAAGGAATTAACTAAATATTTTAATTTTAATAAGATCATAGAAATTGATGATTTACCAGAATATGTAACAGATTATATTTATTCGGATGAAAAAATTTTAGAAGCATATAAAACTAGTAGAGATAAAGCAGTATTTACAAATAAAAGAATGATTCTTTTTGATGTGACTCCATTTACAAAGAAAAAAAGAATTCATATCATTCCATATAAGGAAATTAGTTCTGCAACTATCGAGTTTGACTTAGGCACATCAGCAATATTACTTTCAATAGATTCTGGTTATCAAATACGTTTAAATTTTGTTCATATGCATGCAGATGAAAAAACAAGACTTAGACTTTTATTCTTAAAGATGATGAAAGATCAAAAATAACATTTTTTTGGTCTTTTTTTGTTAAATATTAGATACTTATATGATAAAATAGACATAGCAGGGAGATGATGTTATGAGCAAAATTAGTTTAATGCCACTAGATACTTTTAACGTCATTAACCATTCATACTTAAATGATAATGACCGTAAATTACTTATAATGTTATATGAACCTATTGTTGGAGTAGTGGGAATTAACTTATATTTTAATTTATGGACTTTTTTAGATAGAGAACTAGTCCTATCTGAAACATATACCCATAAAGATTTAATAACTAATATGGGGGTAACTTTAAAAGAAATAAGTGATGCAAGAGAAAAATTAGAAGGTTTAGGACTTCTTAAAGTCTATTTAAAAGAAGGAGAAATAAATAATTATATTTATGAATTAAATGCTCCTTTATCTGCTTCTGATTTTTTTGCTAATCCTCTTTTAGCAAGTGTTCTATATACTTCAGTTGGTAGTTTTAATTATAAGAGAATAAAGGAATATTTTAAATTTCCAAAAATTAATTTAAAAGAATATACCAATATAACAGAATCATTTACTGATGTATTTGAATCAGTATCAATGGTAGAAACTGATAATAGTGAAATAATAAAGAAAAATTATGCTAAAGTAGGAATAGAATCAGAACTAGATATAGAAGAAATAATAAGTATGATCCCTGATTTAATGCTTAATCATACTAAAGTTACAGAAAGTACTAAAGAATTAATTTTAAAATTATCTTTTGTATACAATTTTGATAGTAATAAAACAATTGAGGTTATTAAAGGATCTATTAATGATAAACACAATATTGACAAAGAAAAATTGAAAATTAATTATAGGAATTTATATCAATTTGAAAATGATGGTAAACTTCCAAGTATTATTTTTAAATGTCAACCTGATTATTTAAAAAAAGAAATAAAAGATTCTTCAAAGAAATCTAAAGTTATATATCAATTTGAAAATTTATCTCCTTATAGATTTATTTGTATGAAAAGTAAAACAGAAAAACCTACTAAAGCAGAAATAAATATATTGGAAATGCTTTTAGTAGATATAGGATTAAAACCAGGTGTTGTAAATGTTCTTATTGATTATGTTCTTAAAATAAATGATAATAAACTTACTAAAAATTTTGTTGAAGCTATAGCAAGCCAGTGGAAAAGAAGCAATATTGAAACAGTAGAGCAGGCTATGGAAATATCAAAGCAAGAATTTAAGAAAAAAGATGCTTACAAAAAAGAAGTAGTAAGTAAAAAAGAAGAAAATAAACCTGAATGGTTTGATAAAAAAATAGAAATAAAAGAGGATTTAGAAAGACAAAAGAAAATAGAAGAAATGCTTAATAGAAAGTAGGTGAAAATATGAATAGTATAAAAGATGCTGCTTTAGAGTGTGGTATAACTAATTATAAAAGTAGTCTTGTAAAAGATTATAAAGAAGCATTAAAAGATGAAAGATTTAAAGAATTAGTATCTAAATTAAATGCTTCTGAAGATACTCTTATGAAATATACTTCTTTTTTAGAGGAAAGTGCTTGTGAATATGCTAATTGTAAAAATTGTAAGAATATTTTTGAATGCAAGAATAAAGTAAAAGGACATGCATATTTACCTAGAATTGAAGGTAAGAGAATAGCATTTAATTATAAAGCATGTAAGTATCAAGAAAAGATACTTAAAGATAATGCTTTTAAAAAG
>JAFTYN010000014.1 GCA_017461465.1 Bacilli bacterium | reverse complement strand
TTAACATCAGTTATTACATCTTCATTAGCATCAGGATATCTAAAACATACTTGTTTAAATTCTACTACTCCTTTTTTAGCTTTATCAGTTGTAAGTTCTTTTTGAGGATCTTTTACTTTAACATCAGTTTCAATTATTTCCATAATTCTTTTAGCAGACACGCTAGCTCTTGGAAGCATAATACTCATCATACCTATCATTAAGAAAGCCATAATTATTTGCATAGTATACTGAATATAAGCCATTATATCTCCAACTTGCATAGTACCTAAGTCAACACCTTCAGCACCTTTTAATACAATCATAATGCAAGCTGTATACATTAAAAGATTCATAAGCGGCATCATAAGAGCCATTACTCTATTAACAAATAAGTTTACTTTTGTAAAATTATTATTTGCTTCATCAAATCTTTCTTCTTCATGCTTTTCATTATTAAAAGCTCTTACTACTGGAATACCAGTTAAAAATTCTCTTGTTACTAAGTTTATTTTATCTACCAAATCTTGAAGTATTTTAAATTTAGGTAAAATGATTGAAAATAAAGTAATGATTATAATAAATAAAGCTGCAACAGATGCAAAAATAACCCATCCCATTGAACCTGATTTACTAGTTGTTTTAATTACACCACCAATAGCAATAATAGGTGCATAAACAACAACTCTCATTAAGAAAAGTACTATATGTTGAACTTGCTGAATATCATTTGTTGTTCTTGTTATTAAAGATGCAGTTCCAAACTTTTTCATCTCATTTTTAGAAAAGCTTACTACTTTTTCAAACACTTTAGCTCTTAATGTTTTAGCAAGTCTTGCAGCAAGTCTAGCTCCTAAAAAGCCTATTATTAGAGATATAAGCATTATAAAAAGTGCAATACCGATCATCTTAGCTCCACTTACTAAAATGTAGTTTGTTTGAAGTTTACCAATATCTAAACCTATTTTAGTATATTCATCTTTAATGGCCATTACAGCTGTACTAAGAATAACAGATTCTGGCATTTCCTCTAATATTTTATTTGTAGTATTTAACATACTATCTATTTGCTCAGAACTCATTACACTAAAGATATCTTCTAAAGTCATATTAGAAGGAATATTTATACCGTAACTATCAAGTCCACCAGATTTAACCATATAATTTATCATAAGTGGCATACTTAATATTTCACTTATTTTATCTTCTTCATCATTTGAAACATCTTTAAGTTTATAAAGATTTTCTTCCTTTAATAAATCATAATCTTTGTAATTTTTGTAATTCTCTTTTGTTAATAATTCATAATGTGAATCAATATAATCTTGCTCATCATCTGAAAGAAGCAATTTTATATTATTATAAGTATCTTCTGTAATTACTATAGCTGCAGCATTTTCAATACCATTTTGTTGAATACCAATATTAACTATTTTAGATGTATAATCAGGAAGTGCTAAATCGCATATAGCTTGCGTTGCAAGTAAACATACAATCAAAAATATTGAAATAACAGAAGATTTTAAATATTTAAATATTTTTATCATAAATCCTCACTTTCTATACCTTTTTTTATTATATTAATTTGGTTAATATAATGTTCTTTTATT